>JAEXZK010000261.1 GCA_023451415.1 Bacillota bacterium
GGTCTCCTCGATGAAGGCGCGGGTCTCCTCGGACTTGAGCGCCGCGACGAGCGCCTGGATGTCCTCCCGATCCTCGTCGCCCTCGCGCACGGCGATGACGTTGGGATAGGTCTGCGCGCCCTCGGAGGAGGCGTCCTCCGTGACCAGGACCTTGTCCAGGATGCCGGCCTCCACGGCGTAGTTGCCGTTGGCCACGGCGAAGTCCACGTCCTGCAGCGTGCGCGGCACCTGCTCGGCGGCGATCTCCAGGAACTCGATGTTGTGCGGGTTGTCCACGACGTCGCGGGCCGTGACGTTCAGGCCCACGCCCTCGGGCAGGGTGATGAGGCCCTGGGCGGCGAGCAGCTGCAGGGCGCGCGCCTCGTTGGTGGCGTCGTTGGGCACGGCGATGACCGCGCCGTCCGGGATGCTGCTCAGATCCTGGCTCTTGCCCGCGTAGATGCCCAGGGGCTCAAAGTGGATGGAGCCCACGCTTACCAGATCGGTGCCGTTGCTCTCGTTGAAGGTGGTCAGGTAGGGCTGATGCTGGAAGTAGTTGGCGTCCAGGCTGCCGTCGAACACGGCGTTGTTGGGCAGGACATAGTCGGTGAACTCGGTGATCTCCAGGGTGATGCCCTTGTCGGCAAGAGCGGCCTTTACAGACTCCAGAATCTCAGCATGCGGAGCGGGAGAGGCGCCTACCTTAAGGACCACGCTGGGACCCTCGGAGGGGGCAGGGGCCTCGGAAGAAGGGGACGCGTCAGAAGAAGCGGGCGCGCTGGAAGCGGGGGCGGAGCCGCAGCCCGCCACAGAGATGGCCAACGCCAAAACGGCGGCCAGTGCAATGAGTTTTTTCATATTTTTTCCTCCTTACAAGCAAAAATTCAGTTTATCCTAAACGACGGGCCGGCCCGTGCACTAACCGGCTGCCGGATCAGGCGGGGTCACTTATTTTTATCCAGCTTTTTAACCAGCAGGTCAAAGGCCAGCTGGATGACCTGCACCAGCAGGACGATGACAACCAGGGTCACATACATGACGTCGGGCTGAAAGCGGTGATGGCCGTAGCGGATGGCCACATCCCCCAGGCCGCCCGCACCCACAGCGCCGGCAATGGCGGTGTAGCCCACCAATGTGATGGTGGAGACGGCCATGCCCCGCAGCAGGGAGGGCAGGGCCTCGGGCAGCAGCACCCGGGCAACGATCTGGAAGTTGGTGGCGCCCATGGCCCGGGCGCTTTCCACCACACCCTTGTCCAGCTCATTGAGGGAGCCCTGAACCAGCCGGGCCACAAAGGGAGTGGCGCCTACCACCAGGGGGACGATAGCGCCCTTGGGACCGATGGAGGAGCCCACCAGCCACCGTGTGAAGGGGAAAAGGGCAATAATGAGGATGATGAAAGGGACGGACCGGGTGATGTTGATGATCCAGTCCAACACTGTGTACAAGGGCTTGCAGGGGGCGATGGATTCGGGCTCCGAGATGGTGGCCAGCACCCCCAGGGGGACGCCCAGGAGGTAGCTGAAGAGGACGGAAAGGGAAACCATAAAGAGGGTATCCCCGGTGGCCTCCAGGAGAAGGCTACCATACTGCGCAAAGAACTCGGACATGGTTCAGTTCTCCCCCTTCCGGAAAAAGCTTTTGGTGATCTGGTGGTTCTGGTGGGCCAGAACCTCCTCAATGGTGCCGTTGTCCACGAGGTGCCCGCCTTCCAGCACAGCCACCTTGTTGCAGATCTTGCGGACCACCTCGATCTCATGGGTGATGATGACGATGGTGACCCCCAGGGTGCGGTTGATGTCTGCCAGGAGGGTGAGGATGGAGTCGGTGGTGAGGCTGTCCAGGGCGGAGGTGGGCTCATCGCAGAGGAGGAGCTGGGGCTTGGTGGCCAGGGCGCGGGCGATGGCCACCCGCTGCTTCTGCCCGCCGGAAAGCTGGGAGGGATACGCCAGGGCCTTATCGGAGAGGCCCACCAGCTGGAGGAGCTCCTCCACCCGCCGGTCGTTTTCCTTTTTGTCGTTTTTGGAAAGCTTCAGCGGAAAAGCGACGTTCTGGGAGACATTCTTCTGCATCAGCAGGTTGTATCCCTGGAAGACGGTGCCCACCGTCTTGTAGTAAGCGATTTTGTCCTTGCCGGAGAGAACGGCCAGGTCACGGCCATGGATGGAAATGGAGCCGGAGGTGGGGCTGTCCAGCAGGCCGATAAGCCGGAGCATGGTGGACTTGCCCGCGCCGCTCATGCCGATGATGCCATAGACGTCTCCCTGGCTGATCTGGAAGCTGATGTCATCCAGCACCTTGAGGGAGGTGCCGTCACTGTTATGGAACTCCTTGGTCAGATGACTGATTTCGATCATGATGTTTTCTTGTCCTCCTGCAATTGCCCATAATGCCAAAAAGGCCCTCGTCCTATTTTCATAAGGACGAGAGCCGCAGCTTCGTGTTACCACCTTAGTTCATCCATGCCTCACGGCAATGAACCTCTTCGGGTACGCCAAAATACCCTATCGCGTTAACGGGCGAGACCCGTCGCAGCCTAAGGCGCTTCCGCCCTCGGTGCGCAACTCCGAGACCATGTTCAAGGTTCCCCTGGCCTGCTCCTTTTCAGCTGCCGGAGCTCTCTGCAAGGCGGGTACGCCTCTACTCTTCTCTTCATCGTCTTTGTGTGTATGCTTTGTATTATAGCCACCGTGGCCCGGGAAGTCAACGGTTTTATGGATTTTCTGACGATATGCACAGATTACTCCGGGGCGAAGAGGGAAAAGAGTCGTCGTTTTGCCCATACCGCTCCGGGAGCTGCCGGCGTTTGGGGTCCAGCTCCTCCTCGGTGAGGGAGGCCAGGATACGGTCGCCGCACCGGCCGGAACCGTCCACAGTGATCTCGGAAAGGCGGCAGCGGTTCCGTTTCCAATATATACAATAAGTATTATCACAGATAATCATTACAATTTATACCCCCGTTTTCATTTTAGCACCCCACCGCTGGAAGGATACATCAGAAATTTCTGG
>JAEXZK010000033.1 GCA_023451415.1 Bacillota bacterium
GATCATGCCGATGGGGTAGCACTGGACCAGCGTCAGGGGCTCCAGGGGCTCGGAGCAGAGAACCAGCACATCCAGGGGGTCCAGGTCGTCGCCGTAGGTGCGGGGGATCAGACCGTAGTTGGCGGGATAGTGGGTGGAGGTGTGGAGGATGCGGTCCAGGATGATGAGGCCGGTTTCTTTGTCCAGCTCATATTTCTTTTTGCTGCCCTTGGGGATTTCCACCACCGCGACAAAGTCCTCGGGGGAGATGCGCTTGGGGGCGATATCGTGCCAAATATTGCTCATGGGGTCTTTCCTTCCTTTTTACAGCTTTATTGTCTGCCCAGGACCTTCAGGGCCACTGCCCGCTGGCTTTCGGCGTCAAAGTTCCCGGGGGTTCTCTGCATGTTGACGGAGCCGGACCAGCGGCTGAGGAGTTCCTCCACCTGCGCGGGGGTGTAGTCCGGCCACTGTGCGTCGGTGAGGCTCTGGATCAGCTGGCAGAAGGGCCCTGCAAACAGGTCCAGATGGGTAAAGAGCTTCTGCGCCTTGTCGGGGACGGCCAGGGTGCTGTGGCGGATGTATTCGGGGAGGAAGGCCGCGCAGGCCTGGCCGTGGGGGACATTGTGGTCCTCCGTAAGAGTATACCCCATCTGATGGCAGAAGGCGGTGCCGGTCTTGTTGATGGTCATGCCGCCGTAGAGGGAAGCGGCATACAGCCGCTCCCGGAGGGAGTAGGAGGGGGCAAAGCCCTCCTCCGGCAGGTCGCGCAGCTCCCGCAGCGCGGGGACCAGCAGCTCTATGGCAAGAATGGCAAAGGAATCGGAAATGGGGTCGGACGCCTTGCTGAAATAGCCCTCCACCGCGTGGGAAAGGGCATCCAGAGCAGTGCTGATGGTAAACCTGCGGCTCAGGGAAAGGGTGTACTTGGGGTCGCCAAAGGCGGTCTGGGCATAGCTGCCCCGGTCTCCCCAGGAGCGCTTGCGGCCGGTTTCGTCCAGGGTGAGGACCGAGTAGCGGGTCACCTCGCTGCCGGTGCCCGCGGTGGTGCCCACCAGAATAAAGGGCAGGGGAGGCGCCTTGCGGGGCTGATACAGCTCCATGGGGTCCATGTCATTGGTGGCAAAGACGGCGATGGCCTTGGTGGCATCCAGGGGAGAGCCGCCCCCTATGCCCACCAGGAAATCGGCGCCAAAGGCGGCGGCCGCACGCCCGCCCTCCACGCAGGTGGAAAGGAGGGGGTTCTGCTCCACCTTGTCAAAGACGTCCCAGGCGATGCCCTCCTGCTCCAGGGCGGCGGTGACGTCGGCCAGGGCCCCGCAGGCCTTGGCGCTGTGCCGCCCGGTGACGATGAGACAGCGCCCACCCAGGGCGCGGAAAAGATGGCTGTTGCGGGTTACGGCGTCCTGCCCGGCAATAACCTGCACAGGCATCAAATAATTCAGTTCCATAAGTTGCTCCTGTCCTTTCGGTCCCCCTCCCGGGAAAGGGACATGGGTGATGAAACAATTATAAGGCTTTGGGGGCAAAAGTGCAAGAAAGGCTGTAGGAAATCCTGACGGACACGCCCGGTCCCGGGATGGCCGGTTCTACACGGCTTTTGGCTTATAGAGGATTTCGTTGACCGCATAGATTGTCACAAAGGCGTCCGGGTCAGCCTTGGCAAGATGGTTCATGAGCCGCAGGTACTCGCTTTTATCAACAACAGTGATGATCTCGGTGTGGGGCTGCTCTCCGTAAGCGCCGATGGCCTGATAGAGGGTGGCCCCGCTGTGCAGCTCGTGAAGGATAAACCGCCGTATTTCCTCTTCCTTTTCGGAAATGATGCAGACTCGTTTTTTCATGGTGGAGCCAAAGATAAAATGATCCAGGACCACGCCGCTCAAATATGTGCCGATGACGCTGAGCAGGACGGTTTTGAGGTCGTAAACAAAGATGGCGGAGACGGAAATGCACATCCCCGCCATGGACATGGCGTGGCCAAGCTCCACACGGAAATATTTGTTTATCAGCTTGGCGACGATGTCAAGCCCCCCGGAGGAGGCGTTGCGGATGAAAAGGGCCGCGCAGCCAATGTTGACAAAGAAGCAGTAGCAAAGCATATCGATGAGGGGGTCGCTGGTAAGGGAGCCCCGGCTGGGAAAGACCCGCTCAAGGACGCCCATAACAGCGGGAAGCAGCAGGGAGGTGTAGACGGTTTTAACCCCGAATTCCCTGCCGATGAGCAAAAAGCCCGCAACCAGAAGGAGGATGTTGAGGACCATGGTGATGCCGGCCACCGATAAGGGAAGAAAATTTTCCAGGATGATGGCCAGGCCGGAAATGCTGCTGATGGATAAATGGCTGGGGATCAGAAAGAAAAAGACGGCTGCGGCAATGACGGCGGTGCTTAAGGTGATGGAAGTCCATTCTTTAACGGCGCTCCAAAGCTTCATAACCCTGCTCCTTTAAACATATATTTTCCTGAAACATTTTACCCGCAAGGCCGGGTAAATGCAAGATATCCCTGATTTTACCCATTCTTTACAAAAGAAAATGGGCGGAATTTACACAGGATGTTTATACTAAAACTCGCAAAAGCAAAAAAACAAAAAACATCGTGTGAAAGGAAGCACAATCATGAAAAAGATATTTGCCATTCTGATGGCGGGCCTGATGGCTGCCGCCGCCGTGGGCTGTGGAGCCTCCGAACCCTCCTCTGCATCCTCGGCTCCCGCATCCTCCTCCGGCTCCGTCTCCTCTTCGGCTCCCGCCTCTTCCCAGCCCGCCTCCAGCTTTGACAACACCAGCGATATCACCGTCATCTCCCGTGAGCCCGGCTCCGGCACCCGCGGCGCCTTCATCGAGCTGTTCGGCATCGAGGTCAAGGGCGCCGACGGCACCAAGACCGATACCACCACCGAGGAAGCCGTCATCGCCAACAAGACCGACGTAGTCCTCCAGAGCGTTGCCGGCAACGATTACTCCATCGGCTACATCTCCCTGGGCTCCCTCAATGACACCGTCAAAGCACTGAGGATCGACGGCGTCGCCCCCTCCGCCGCAGGCGTGCTGGACGGCAGCTACAAGGTGGCCCGCCCCTTTATGATCGCCACCAAGGGCGAGCCCACCGGCCTGGCCAAGGACTTCATCGACTTTATCATGAGCAAGGAAGGCCAGGAGATCGTCGCCAAAGGCTATGTCCCCGTGGCCGCCGATGCCGCCGCTTATGCGGGCACCAAGCCCTCCGGCAAGATCGTGGTGGGCGGCTCCTCCTCCGTCACCCCCGTCATGGAGAAACTGGCTGAGGCCTACAAGGCCGTCAACACCGGCGCCGAGATCGAGATCCAGATGACCGACTCCACCGCCGGCATGACCGGAGCCGTGGACGGCGTCCTGGACATCGGCATGGCTTCCCGTGAACTCAAGGACAGCGAAAAAGAGCAGCTGACTGGTCTGGCCATCGCTCAGGACGGCATCGCCGTGGTGGTCAGCAACAATAACCCCAACGAGGAAATGACCAGCGAGCAGGTCAAGGCCGTCTTCACCGGCGAAGCCACCACTTGGGACGCCATCGGCTGAGCAAGCCTCCTGCTTCCAACAACGCTTTTCTTCTTCTCTCCTCTTAATGACTATACGACGGCTTTGCCTCCGCCGCTTGTGCGGCGGGGGTAAAGCCGTAATTCGGGAGGTGCGCATCTCTTTGAATTATCACGGACAAAGGATCATGGAACGGGTCTTTGAAATCCTGTTTTTTATCTGTGCTCTGGCTTCGGTGGCGGCGGTGCTGCTGATCTGCGTTTTCCTCTTTGCGGGGGGCATCCCCGCCATGGGCGAGGTGGGCTTTTTTGACTTCATCCTGGGCCGCAAATGGGCCCCCCTGGACGTTCCCCCCTCCTTCGGCATCCTGCCCATGATCCTGGGCAGCATCTACATCACCCTGGGCGCCGTTATCGTGGGCGTGCCCATCGGCATCCTCACCGCCGTCTTTATGGCCAGGTGCTGCCCCAGGCCCCTTTACCGGGTGCTGAGGCCTGCCGTGGAACTGCTGGCGGGCATCCCCTCGGTGGTCTACGGCTTCTTTGGCCTGGTGGTGCTGGTGCCCCTGGTGCGGGACAAGTTCGGCGAAGACGGCATGAACATCCTCACCGCCTCCCTCCTGCTGGGGATGATGATCCTGCCCACCATCATCACCATCAGCGAATCTGCCCTGCGGGCAGTCCCCGAGCATTACTACGAGGGGGCCCTGGCCCTGGGCGCCACCCATGAACGGTCGGTTTTTGCGGTGGTCCTGCCCGCGGCGGCCTCGGGCATTATGGCGGCGGTGGTGCTGGGCATCGGCCGGGCCATCGGCGAGACCATGGCCGTCATCATGGTGGCAGGCAACCAGCCCAGGATGCCCAAGGGCATCCTCAAGGGCATCCGGACCCTGACTTCCAACATCGTCACCGAGATGTCTTACGCCGCGGATCTCCACCGGGAGGTCCTTATTGCCACCGGCGTTATCCTTTTTGTTTTTATCCTCCTCATCAACCTGGGCTTTGCCGCCCTCAAAAGGAGGATGAACAAATGAGGCGTTCCTTCCGTGGAAAGGTGAGAGGCTACCTGCGAAGCCCCGGCTCCTTCCTGCTGCTGTTGCTGGTGTGGCTGGCGGCGGCGGTCACCCTTTTTGCCCTGCTTTACCTCATCGCATACATCCTCATCAAGGGGGTGCCCTATCTGACCCCCTCCCTCTTTGCCTGGGAATACAACAGCGAAAATGTTTCCATGATGCCCGCCATCATCACCACTGTGGAGATGACCCTGCTCTCACTCCTTATCGCCGCGCCCCTGGGGGTGCTCACCGCCGTCTATCTGGTGGAGTATGCCAAACGGGGCAGCAGGATTGTCGAGGCTATCCGCCTCACTGCCGAGACCCTCTCCGGCATCCCCTCCATCGTCTACGGCCTCTTCGGCATGTTGTTCTTCGTAACCGCGCTTCACTGGGGGCTTTCGCTGCTCTCCGGCGCTTGCACGCTGGCCATCATGATCTTGCCGCTCATCATGCGCACCACCGAGGAGGCGCTCGCGGCCGTGCCGCCATCCTACCGCGAGGGCGGCTTTGGCCTGGGCGCGGGGCGCTTGCGCACGGTGTTTCAATTGGTGTTGCCC
>JAEXZK010000123.1 GCA_023451415.1 Bacillota bacterium
CCGCCCTGTGAAAACGGTCCGCCCGGTGGGCCGTGGTGGCGGTCCGCCATGGAGGTGTGGTATAATAACTGCAAGACAGTTATTATACTGGTTATGCGCAGGCCATCCGCGCCCTGCAGCGCTCCGGCCCGGATGCGCAATTATACCATCCGCTGTGCTCATGGTATAATAACCGCAAAGCGGTCATTATACGGCTATGGCCAAGGCGACAAGCGCCTCAATGCCAATTATACCATTCGCTGTGCTCGCGGTCATTATACCGGCTGTGCGCAGGCCAGGGGCGCCTGCGTTTTAAAGGCCGCTAGAGGCAAAAACAAGTCCCAATAACGATAAAACTTCCGGCTTATTCCTGGGAACACAAAGGGGAATCGGGAGGAGCATCATCAGGTCCTGACAAAAGCCGGGCGCTGCCCGCCCCGGCGCAGGGATGGGAAGGAGTGGGAATATGTCCCCCAAAAAACTGTTTGGAAATCATGTAGAGCCCGCTTGCCGGCACTGCCGGTTCGGCAAGGACACCAGCGACGGCCGCATGGTGCTCTGCGAGAAGGCAGGGGTGGTGTCGCCCTTTTATTCCTGCCGTAAGTACCGCTACGCACCCCTGAAACGGGTGCCCTCCCGGCAGGCGCAGCTCCCCAAGTTCGACAAATCGGATTTCGAGTTGTAGGAAGACGCGGCCGGCAAAAATCCAGGAAAACACGAGGTACCCATCCATGAGACGTTTCTTGCAGATATTGCTGATTCTCTGCATCATCGCCCTGGCCGGCATCGGCCTCTGGAGCTGGTACGGCAGCCGGGAAGAGGACAAGCCGGAAGGAAATATCCTCAGCGCCTACCGCTATCTGGGCAGTGCCCGGGGCTTTTTTGTTCCGGTGGGCGAAGATGGGGATTTTCCCTCCGCCCCCGGCCTGGACGCCGACGGCCAGAAGGCGGAGCTGGACGCTATTGTGGCCTTTGCCAAGGACAGCGGCTTTAACGCCATCTTCTATGAGGCGCTGCCCGGCGCAGAGGCGTGGTACCGTTCTCAGGTTCATGAAGTGGCCGGAGATATCACCGCCCAGGACAAGGTGCTGAGCAAATTTGACCCTTTGGATTATCTGGTCAAAAAAGCGGCGGAAAACCGGGTCCAGGTTTTTGCAGTGGCGGATGGAGCGGCCGCCGGGGCGGGGACCGATGAAGAAAGGGCGGTGGCCACCCTGGCGGAGCTGACGAAGGGCTACGGCCTGGCGGGCGTCCTGCTGGACCTGAGCGGCCTCCCCCGGCTTCCGGCAGAGGAGCTGGATTCCCTGGCCCGGGCGGCCCGCCGGCAAATGGAAAAAACCGCCACGGGAGTGGCCTTAGGCCTCATCTTTGACGGGATGAGGCCGGAAGGCCCCGTGACCCCGGAGCTGCTGGACTCTCTCACCGGAGACGGCACGGTCCAAATGGCCCTGCCCCGGGTCACCACCGCCGTGGACGACCCCGAGAGCCCTTACGCCTCGGTGCTGGAGCAGTGGACCTCGGCCATGGCCGGAGAAGATGCCCGGCTTTACACGGTCAACGCAGCCTGGATGCTGGGCGGGGAGGAGGGCTACAAGGACCCTGAGGAGCTGAGCTACCAGCTTTTCACCAACTCCCTCTACCCTTCGGTGGCAGGGGCGGTCATCGAAAGCTATTCCGATATCAAAGGGGACAGGGAGGAGACGGAGCTGCTGGTCAGCTTCCTCACCGCCGCCCGGAACCCACTCCCCGATCTGACCCTCACCATCCCCCGGACTCTGGCGGTCACCTATCCCGCTTCTGACATCACCACCACCGACAGCGCTATTTTCCTCATGGGCACCTCCGATCCGGCGCAGGACCTGACCATGAACGGTCAGGAAGTGGAGCGGATCTCCCAGGGGGGCGCTTATGGCGTCAAGGCGGACCTGAGCCTGGGGGCCAACACCTTCACCTTCCGCCAGGGGGAGACGTCCGCCAAGGTGACGATCACCCGGCGCAGCCCCTCCACCGGGGCCTCCACCATTTCCGGCATCACCGCCAGCACCCTCTTTCCCCGGTACGGCCTGGGGGTGGACAGCAACGAGACGGTGGAACTGAGCTGCGTGGGCCCCGCCGGGGGGAGGATCACAGCCACCTTGGGCGGGATGACGGTGGAGCTGGGGCAGGCGGCGGCCGCCGCCCAGGACGGCGTCCCGGCCACGTTTAAAGGCTCCATCACCCTGAACCCTGCAAATTATCCCGCCGACGAGACCAAGAACATCGGCAGGATCACTTACAACCTTACTTACGGCGGCTAAACCACCACCTACCAGTCGGAGGGAGAGGTTTATGTGGCGGGCAAGAACGTCCAACTCTCCCTGGAGGTGACCTCTTACATTGCCAGCGTCCTCTCCGACGGTGATGACGACGACACCATCACGGGCACCCTGA
This sequence comes from Bacillota bacterium, assembly GCA_023451415.1. Lineage (GTDB taxonomy): Bacteria > Bacillota > Clostridia > Oscillospirales > Ruminococcaceae > Angelakisella. The sequence goes on from JAEXZK010000123.1 coordinate 2,410, forward strand.
AAGCGGGAGCCAAAGCGTATATCACCGGCAGGATGAAGACCACCCGCAGCGGCAGCCCCACCGTGGCCTACCAGCTGGCAAACGGCGGCTGGATTCTGGCAGACAAGGTGCGCATCCTGGAAGGAACCCAGCGCCCCGACGCGGACTTTACCCAGATCACCCGTGAGGAGCTGGAAAACGCCGAGTACATTGTCTTTCATGGAGGAACCCCGGCGGTGGTCACCACCCGGGAAGGGGACCGGCTGGTGCTGGACTTCCTGAACACCCGGTTTACCGCCGACC
>JAEXZK010000183.1 GCA_023451415.1 Bacillota bacterium
GTTTTGGACGGCTTCTGCCGGGAAGAGACCGGCGCAGCAGTAGCTGTTTTCAACTTGGGACGCCTCCTTACTTAACCTGCGGCGCTTGTGCTGCCGTGAACCCAGTATGACATGGGGCATCCGGGAAAAACAAGACCGAAGTCGGCCCTTTTGTTCCAATTCCGGACAGGGTTAATTTTTGGCCATTTTCCTAAAAAGTGTCAAAACTGTACATATGTGCTGTTTTTGGACTTTGTTACAAACTGCGGCCTCCGGCACCTGGAGAAGGGGGCAAAGTATGCTATAATGGACAGGCGGAAACAAATTTCATCACAGGAGGCCCAAAATGAGACCCAATGACCTGCTGGAGGCGGCTTCTGGAACAAATGATAAAAATAAAGAGACCAAACTGGGTCAGAGGCTCCGCTCCATGTACGGCCGTCTTCCCTTTGGCCGTTTTTTTGTGCGGCTGGTCATCTTTTTCAGCGTTTTTTTTATGGTGACCCAGGCGGTCAACTGGCAGACCTACCGCTTCCTGGAAAAGTCCTCCGAGGCCATGCTCCAGAATAGCTATGAAAACATCGCCGATGTGGCTACCCTGTCCATCAACCGTATTTTTATGGAAATCTACCAGTCCAATACCCTGGTGGGGCTCAATCCTGCCGCCCGGGAAGTCTTTTCCACCTATCATACCATTGACGACCTGGAGGACTACTTCCAGATCCCTGGGGTGATTCGGGCCTTGTCCACAGTCTCCACCATCAGCGACTACATCGACACGGTCTCTATCTACAAGCGGGACAGCGACATCGTCATCAGCGATAAGGCCATGTACAGCTCCACAGAATACTTTGAGCAGTATCATGCATATGAGGCCTATTCGGCCGGCTTCTGGTCCGGGCACCTGCCCTCCACCCCCTTTGAGGTGATGCGGCCCACCCAGCTGCAAACCTCCGCCGGGCACAAAAGCGTGCTCCCCGTGGTCCAGACCAAGATCTACGACATGCCCTCCAAGAACCTCTATATTGTGGATCTGGACCTGGACAAGATCGAGAACATGCTCAACGAATACCGCGCCACCGGCCACAGCATGATCCTCATCACCAACCGTGAGCAGGACCAGCTGCTTTTCCACACCTCCCTGCCGGAGGGGTTTGACAGCGAAGGCTTCCTGGGAAAGCTGCGGGAGAACCCCTCCTCCCGGTATTATCTGGACTATGCCGGGGAGGATTATTTTATCCTCACCTATGACGCCGACCTTTTCTTTACCAAGGTGAAGATGGCCACCTGCGTCCCCAAGGCGGACATCTCCGAGACCATCAACAGCGGCTATCCTTACCGCATCATTATGAATGTTTTTCTGCTGCTGATGGCGGTGCTCCTCATCGCCCTCTTCAGCCGCAAGGCCTACGAGCCCCTGGGGACCCTGGTCCACTCCCTGGGGGCCTCCCCGCCCCAGGAAGGGGGCCCCCAGGATGAGATCGCCCTGATCCGCAGCCGGTTCCAGCAGCAGAGGGCGGATCTGGCCGAGGCCCAGGACAAGCTGAGCTATACGTCCCATCTGGCCCGGGAGCAACTGCTCCACAAGATGTTCCTGGGGCAAAAGCTGACCCCGGAGGAAGCGGGGCATCTGGAGGAGATGTTCCCCCAGACGCCGGAAGCCGGATATGCCTTCCTCCTCATCAAGCCCGTTTACCGGGATTCCCTCCATCAGGCATATCCCCCCGCCTTTGCGGACAATCTGTTCCTCACCCTCAAGGCGGTCATCACCGAGTTTTTTGCGGCATCAGAGAGCGCCCAGGTCTTTGAGACAGCCCCCAACCGCATCTGCGTCCTGGCCAGCGGCCCCGAGTCCCACGCCCAGTGGCTCAAAGAGCGGGCAGCCCAGGTGATCCGGCTCTTTGAAGCCGATGAGGAACAGCTCTCCCTCTTTATCGTCATCAGCTCCCTGTGTGCGGACCGGGTGGGCCTGGCCCAGGCCTACCAGCAGGCGGAGTATTCGCTGTCCTCCCTTTCCCCCTTCTACCGCAGCTGTGTCTGGGATGCTTCCCATTGCGCAAGCTCTCTGGAATTTGAGCTTTCTCCCCAGTTTGAGCATAAACTGACCAATCTCATCGCAGCGGGGAAAAAAGAATCGGCCCTTTCCTTCCTCTGTGAGGAGCTGCTGAACAGCGAGCATCTGGCCAAGCTGTCAGTCCCCGGGCTCCAAAAGCTTTTTATGCAGCTCTACTTTATCGCCGTCAAGGCCCTGAAGGAAAAAGGAAAAACCTGCGACCAGTCGGTGTACGAGCAGTTTGCCACCTTCAGCGCCCAGATGGATACCAAGTCCCTCAAGGCCATCCGGGACTTTCTCTATGATTTTTTCTACGACGTCATCGACCGCTACCAGGCCACCCCCATGGCCCTCACCTCCGAGCTCTTTAAGAGCTACATTGACGAAAACTACTTTAAGGACCTGAGCCTGGAATATCTGGCCCAGAAATACAACACTTCGGCCCAGTACATTTCCCGTCTGCTGAAAAAGGAGCTGGGGATGCCCTTCCAAACCTATCTGCACCAGCTGCGCATCTCCGAGGCCAAGGACCTGCTGGTAAATTCCCATCTTTCGGTCACCCAAATCTACGAAAAGGTGGGCTACAACAGCCGCAATACCTTTATCCGGTCCTTTAAGGCCGTGGAAGGGGTCACCCCCAGCGAATACCGACACCTGTGGCGGGACGGTGCGAGCCCCGCCGGTGAGGAGGAAGAAACAAAATGAGCAAAATGGAACGCATCGCCGTCGCCGATGGCTGGAACAGCTTTCACCTGGAGGAATATGACAGCTCCCTGAAGGCTTTGGGACGCCCGCCCCTGGAAAGGGACGCCCGGTTTCCTTTGGAGGACCCTGGCGTAGACGCTGTGGTGGTGGCAGCCCGGCCGGAGGATACCTACGCCGCAGCCAGGGCCGCCCTGGAGGCGGGGAAGCATGTTTTTTGCGATAAATGCCTGGCCATGACCGCCAGCCAGGTGGAGGAGCTTTGGACTTTGGCGGAAAACAGGGGCCTCCAGCTGGCTTTTGAGTTCCCCTTTACCCGCCGGCCGGCCTGCACCTTGGCCAAAGAGTGTCTGGACCGGGGGCTTCTGGGGGAGGTGCGTTCCCTTTTCCTCAACAATGCCCATGGGGCTCTCCTGGCTGGGGCCCTGCCTCCCCAATTCCTCCAGAGCCCTGGCGGTGTCCTTTATGACATCGGCGCCCATCCACTTTACCTGGCCCTGTGGCTGATGGGGGAGCCGGAGCGGGTGTCCGCCGCCTGCCTCCGGGAAAAGGAAGGCTGTGTCCACACCTACCACAGCCTGTTGCAGTACCCCGGAGCCTCCGCCTGCTGCTCCGGAAGCTACCGCTGGGCAGAAGGAATGTTTTCCATCACCCTCATGGGGGAAAAGGGCAGCTACTGCGCACAGGTCCAGGGAGGGAGCATCCGGTATCTGGCTCTCCCCAAAGGCCTCCGGGCGGAGGATCTGCCGGCATCCGCTCTCCCCGCCCCCGGCGATACCGACCTGGGGAAATGGCTGACGGCCATCCGGGAGGGAACCCCTCCGGATAGCCGCCGAAAAGAATTGGGTATGCAGTTGTCTGGGCTGCTGGCCCGGCTTTTGCCGGAACATTAAGCGAAGGAAAACCCCAGGTCCTCCTGGGACAGGGCCTTCCGCAGCTCCGCCTGCCCCTCCGGGGTCATAGGCACCAGAGGCAGCCGCAGCTCCCCCATATGGAACCCCATCCACCCCAGCGCCGTTTTCAGCGGGATGGGGTGGGTCTCCCGAAAAAGCAGGGTGATGAGGTGGTAGCACCGCCGCTGGGCGGCCGCCGCCTTGGCCACCCTGCCTTCTTTCATGTCTTGGACCATCCCCTTGACATAGTCGGGGAGGATGTTGGACAGCACCGAAAAAACCCCTTGGGCCCCCATGGCCATGGCGGGGACAATTTGTTCGTCGTTGCCGGTCCAGAGGTGGAACCCGGGACCGCACTTTTCCAGAGAGTCCAGCACAAGGCTTGTTTGGGTACTGACTTCTTTGACTCCATGTATACTGCCGCTCAAAAACAACTCTTTGTATATATCGGCGGTCATGGAGATGCCGGTCCGGGGGGGAATGTCGGAGAGGATCACAGGCCGGTCCACCGCTTCTGCAATGGCGGAAAAGTGGCGCACCAGCCCCTGGGGCGTGGTGCGGTTGTAATAGGGGCCCACCACCAGCAAGCCATCGGCTCCGGCGGCGCAGGCGCGCTGGGAGCGCTGGATGGCCAGCCGCGTGGAGCTGGAGCCAGTGCAGGCAATAACCTTGACACGGCCTCCCGCCTGCCGCACGGCAAAGGCGGTAAGAGCCTCATGCTCCTCCTCGGTGAGGGTGGGGCCTTCTCCGGCGGTGCCGCCCATCACCAGGGCATCGGCGCCATGGCCGATCTGAAATTCTATGAGCCGGGCCAGCTCCTCCCAGTTGATCTCCCCATCGGGGCCGAAGGGGGTACAGAGGAGAGTGGCCATCCCGTCTACCAGCGGGGCGCTCATCGGCCGGCGGCCTCCCACCAGGCCCGGACAAGGGCGCAGTAGTAGCCCAGGAAGCGCTGGACCTCGGCGGAGGTATCATCCACCGCCACCGAGAACCATCCCTTGTATCCGGCGGCTTTCAGCAGACGGAACATCTCGGGGTAGGGATAACCGTCGGTGAGCTCGTGAAGATGGACGTGGCGGACGTAGGGCAGCACCCGCTCCACGGTGACTTCGACAGATCCGCCCACCAGGTCGCAGGGGGCGCAGTTGTAGACCAGGCCGGCGTAGGGGTGGGCGGCCAGCCGGGCGGCCCGGGAAACGTCGCACCGGTGCTGGAAGGAGCCGTGCATGTTCAGCAGGGACAGCACGCCTTTGCTCTCGCCGTATTCGGCCAGCTCCCGCATCACCTGGGAGATGCGCAGGACAAAATCGGGCCGGGGCATAAAGTCGGGCACGTCGTTGGCGACAAAGCGGAAGATGGGGCTGCCCATCCGTGCGGCCAGGTCGATCCCCCGCTTGGCGTCGGCCAGGTTCCGCTGGAAGTCCTCTTCGGAATCCCTGTCGAAGCGGCAGTAGGAAGCGAAGGATGCCACCTCCAGCCCGGCGGCGGCGATGCCTTCACGGATTTTTGCCAGCTGGTCATCGGGGGTATCCAGCTCCACGCCGTGCTTGTGGCCATAGCCGATGCTGAACTCGATGCCTGCCGCACCGCAGCTGTGGCAGATGTCGATAATTTCCTCCCAGGTTTTGTCTCCCAGAAGATTGTAGGTATTGAGCGCAAGTTTCATAGCTGGTTCTCCTTTGATGTGGTGTTATATTTATTATATAAGAGACCCTTTGCAGGGGCAAGGACAAATTCCGCACTTTTGCTCCAGAAGCAAACAAAAGCCGCCGGGCCATAAGGACGCCCGGCGGCGGGGGCGCTATTTTGTACGGAAAGGAAAGGGGGGCTCATGCTCCATCAGCTTTAGGGAGGGACGGAGGCCCTCTGCCCGTATTTTGGAAGAAGAGGCATATTCGGAAGGGGTCATCCCCGTGATTTTTTTAAAGTGCCGGGAAAAATAGTGGATAGAGGTGTACCCAAGGTCGCGGGCGATCTCGGTAAAGCTGCCGGACCGCTCCCGGATGGCTTGCTTGGCGGCTTCAATTTTCAGCTTGCCGAAGTACTCCATCACGCCGCCGCCCACCCGTTCCCGGAACATTTTCTGGAGATAGCTGCGGCCGATGAGGTTGTCCCGGCAGACGTCGTCCAGGCTCAACCGCTCCCTGAC
>JAEXZK010000188.1 GCA_023451415.1 Bacillota bacterium
CCTTCGGCCTCAGCCACATCGACAGGATGCCCCTGGGGGACATAAACGGCACCGTGGCGGCCCTGATCCAATGCAACCCGGCCATTGATTTTGTCTACACCCGCGCCGTGGGCTCACGGGCCATGACGCTGGACACCCGGGAATTCCGGCAGATCCTGGGGGACGTCCCGCTGGACGCTCCGGAGGTGTCGGCCTTCATCCGGGAGTACCTGGAAGAAAACACCGCGGAACTGACTGCCGCAGAAAAGAGTATCAACAACGATTAACACAGGGGGAAAAGCACCATGAAAAGTCTTGCCGAGCTCCAAAAGCTCAGAGAAGAAATGCAGGGGAAAATAGGCATCCGCCACGACGGGGACAGCAATGTCCGCGTGGTGGTGGGCATGGCCACCTGCGGCATCGCCGCCGGCGCCCGTCCGGTCCTCCAGGCATTTACCGAGGAAGTGGCCAAGAGAGGCCTCAACCATGTGGCGGTGGGCCAGACCGGCTGCATCGGCATCTGCCAGTATGAGCCGGTGGTAGAGGTTTATGTCCCCGGCCAGGAGAAGGTTACCTACGTCAAGGTCACCCCGGAAATGGTGCCCATGATTGTGGCCCAGCATCTCGTCAACGGCAAGCCCGTGGGCGAGTACACCATCGGCGCCGCCGGCGCCGGCAACTGATTTGAGGAGAGGAGCCAAGGCCCATGTATCGTTCCCATATACTGGTGTGCGGCGGCACCGGCTGCACCTCGTCCGGCAGCGCCCGCATCATCACCGCCTTTGAAAAAGAGCTGGAGGCCGTCGGCCTCAGCGAGGAAGTTAAGGTCATCCGCACAGGCTGCTTCGGCCTGTGCGCCCTGGGCCCCATCGTAGTGGTTTACCCCGAGGGCGCCTTCTATTCCATGGTCAAGCCCGAGGACGTCCACGAGATCGTGGAGGAGCACCTGCTCAAGGGGCGCATCGTCAAGCGCCTGCTTTACTCCGAGACCGTGGAGGACAACTCCATCAAGAGCCTGGGAGAGACCGATTTTTACAAGAAACAGCTCCGGGTGGCCCTGCGCAACTGCGGCGTCATCAACCCGGAGGATATCAACGAGTACATAGCCTATGACGGCTATATGGCCCTGGGCAAGGTCCTCACCGAGATGACCCCCGAGGACGTCATCAAGTGCATCACCGACTCCGGCCTGCGGGGCCGCGGCGGCGGCGGCTTCCCCACCGGGCGGAAGTGGTCCTTCGCCGCTGCGCAGCCCAAGGGTGTCAAATACGTCTGCTGCAACGCCGACGAGGGCGACCCCGGCGCCTTCATGGACCGGTCGGTCCTGGAGGGCGACCCCCATGTTGTGCTGGAGGCCATGGCCATTGCCGGCTACGCCATCGGCGCGCAGCAGGGCTACATCTACGTCCGGGCCGAGTACCCCATCGCCGTCAAACGCCTGGAGATCGCCATCGGCCAGGCCCGGGAGCTGGGCCTGCTGGGTCAGAACATCTTTGGCACCGACTTCTGCTTCGACGTGGACATCCGCCTGGGCGCGGGCGCCTTCGTCTGCGGCGAGGAGACCGCTCTGATGACCTCCATCGAGGGCCACCGGGGCGAGCCCCGCCCCCGTCCTCCCTTCCCCGCGGTCAAGGGCCTCTTCGGCAAGCCCACCGTCCTCAACAACGTGGAGACCTACGCCAACATCCCCCAGATCATCCTCAAGGGCGCCGATTGGTTCTCCTCCATGGGCACCGAGAAGAGCAAGGGCACCAAGGTCTTTGCCCTGGGCGGCAAGATCCACAACACCGGCCTGGTGGAGGTCCCCATGGGCACCACCCTCCGGGAGATCGTGGAAGAGATCGGCGGCGGTATTCCTAACGGGAAGAAGTTCAAGGCCGCACAGACCGGCGGGCCTTCCGGCGGCTGCATCCCCGCCGAGCACCTGGACATCCCCATCGACTATGACAACCTCATCTCCATCGGCTCCATGATGGGCTCCGGCGGCCTTATCGTCATGGACGAGGACACCTGCATGGTGGACATCGCCAAGTTCTTCCTGGAGTTTACCGTGGACGAGAGCTGCGGCAAGTGCACCCCCTGCCGCATCGGCACCAAGCGCCTCTATGAGATCCTGGACAAGATCTCCAAGGGCAAGGGCACCATGGAGGACCTGGACAAGCTGGAGGAGCTGTGCTACCACATCAAGGAGAACGCCCTCTGCGGTCTGGGCCAGACTGCGCCCAACCCTGTCCTCTCCACCCTTAAGTACTTCCGCGACGAGTATGTCGCCCACATTGTGGACAAACGCTGCCCCGCCGGCGTCTGCAAGGCGCTGCTGACCATCCAGATCCTCCCCGACAAGTGCAAGGGCTGCACCCTGTGCGCCAAGAACTGCCCCACCGGCGCCATCACCGGCGAGGTGAAGCAGCCCCATGTCATCGACGTCAACAAGTGCGTCAAGTGCGGCGTCTGCATTGAGAAGTGCCGCTTCGGCGCCATTGTCAAGAAGTAAGGGAGGGTAACGAGATGAAAATGGTAAACCTGAAAATCAATAATATGCCCGTGACCGTCCCCGAGGGAACCACCATCCTGGAGGCGGCGCGGCAGCTGAACATCAATATCCCCACTCTTTGCTACCTCAAGGACATCAACGAGATCGGCGCCTGCCGCATCTGCGTGGTGGAGGTCAAGGGGATGCGGAACCTGGTGGCTTCCTGCGTCTACCCCGTGGCTGAGGGGATGGAGGTGCTGACCAACTCCAAGAGGGTTTTTGCCTCCCGCAAGATCGACCTGGAGC
>JAEXZK010000192.1 GCA_023451415.1 Bacillota bacterium
GGTGGGGGCTGTGGCGGTGCTGAGCAAGCCGGAGAACAAGGGGAAGCTGGCCTTTTTCGGCGGCGTCAAGGAGGCTCGGTTCAAGGCCCAGGTCCGTCCCGGAGACGTTCTGGAGCTGGAGTGCCGCCTGATCAAGGAGCGGGGCGCCATAGGCATCGGCGAGGCTGTGGCCACCGTGGGCGGCAAGGTGGCCGCCCGCGCCACCATCACCTTTGCCGTGGGGCAGTGAGCCCTTTGCACCCGGGCCCGGATTGTGATATGATAGGAACGAAGCATCAGTAAACAAGAGGCAGCCGCGCCGCCGGGGTCACCCCGGCCACGCCGTCCCGGGGAGCTTCCGGCGTCATGCCCATGGGGGCTGCAGTTTTGCCCCCGCCTGCCCCGGGCAGGCAGAGCCGTGGGCCGAAAACCGCCGCCCATCCGCTGATGCAATACAGGGGACAGGTGCCCCGGGGAGGTTTTTGGGGTTGCTGGAAGCGGCGTTCAATGAGGTGTATACCAAGTTTAAACTCAATTTATATAAGAAGATATTCAACCGCTTTGAGGAACGGGAAGCCACGCTGACGGCAGTGGAGACCTTTTGCATGGAGGTCATCTATGCCCTGGGCCGGCCCACCATCAACGAGTTTGCCTATTTTGTCCAGATTTCCCAGGCAAACGCCGCCTACAAGGTGGCCAGCCTCATCAAGAAGGGATACCTGCGCAAGGTCCGCTCCACCCAGGACAAGCGGGAGTACCATCTGGTGGTCACCCCGAAGTACATGGATTACTACGGCATCAGCTATGACTATGTCATCGAAGTGATGCGGCGGATCCGGGACCGCTTCCCCGCCGGGGATGTGGAAAAGCTGGAAGAGATGCTCCGGGTGATCTCGGAGGAGCTGATGCCCGAAATCCAGATCAAAAACATCCCCGTTCCCCCGACACAATAAAGGAAAGCCCCCACAGGAAGCTTGCCTGCGGGGGCTTTTTTCATCGGCTGTATCGCAATGTTTACCGGATATTGCGGGGTCAGACCTTGGCGCCCTTTTTCTCCTTGGAGAACAGGAAGATGCCCAGAGGGAAGGTGCACATCAGGCCGACGCCCATTGCAACAACGAGACCCATATTGCCTTCGCTGATAGCCAGGGCCGCAATGGGCAGAATGATGAAGTTCCAGAAGAACACGGCGTTGTAAACGCCCAGAGCCTCGAAGATGCAGGACTCGTTGTTGGGGTCCACGGCACGGACCAGGGCAAAGCCCTGGGGGTTGGAACCGGTGGCCATGCCGTAAACCATCAGGGCCTTCTCAAACCACTGGGGATGCCCGATCTTCTTCATCCAGGCAAAGACAAAGATGCCGGTGATGGAGCAGAAGATGAGGGCATGGAGGAAGATAGGCAGGAAGAAGGTGCTGACGATATCCAGCTGAATGGTGGCGCAGGCGCCCAGGATGATCATCTCCAGGGTCAGGTTGCTGATCTGGGTGATGGTATCCTTGTCAATATACTTATCCAGGTGGACCTTCTTAAGGATGGGCCAGAGGATAAGGCCGCCGATAAGGCCGTAGAGCATGGGGCTGACGCGGCCGAGAATGGGGATAAACTGCTTGAGGACATTAAAGATAATTTCGCCGAATTTATAGCAAACGGCCAGGACGCCGAGCTGGAAGGCAATGGCGGTGACGTTGCTGGGGTTGACGGTGGTTTTGCCCAGGGATTCCCGCTGATCCTCGGGGAGGGTGCCGCGGTAGAAGTACTTGGGCTGGCTGGCCAGGTCCTTGGTGAAGGATCCCCAGCCGTGGCGGACGCCGTAGTTGGCCATAAACATGCCGGGGATCATGGCGAAGAGGACGCCAAAGGTGGCCATGACCATACCGATGCTCTGGGCCCCCAGCGCTCCGGTGGGGTCAATGACCTCGGAAACAACAGGGATGTTGCCGTGGGAGCCAAAGTAAGCCGCCACGCCCATCAGGCCCCAGCCCTCGGGCAGGCCGGGCCAGATGTTGCAGAAAAGGACGCCCAGCAGAACGCCGAAGATCATCTGGAAGCCGTACATGGTCATGTTGGAAAAGGTAAAGTCCAGGTGCTGGTAGAGGCGCTTGGCCGAAACGCCGATGCCAATGGGGATGCAGGTCATGATGATGCGCATACCGAAGGAAGAAATGTCGACAAAGGCGGTGGGGATCTCGATGAGCCCCAGCACCTGCTGGCCCAGGATCAGGCCAAGGAAGCCACCGATGAGGCTGGCGGGGAGCAGGACCTTCTGGAAAGCAGGAACCAGCTCGCGGATAATAACGCCCGCAACCAACAGCAGGCCGAACAGAATCAATGCGTTAAAATACTCTGCCATGAAATACGTATCCTCCTCTCAATTCCAGGGGTGACATTGTGCTTTGCTCAAGATAATACCAAATGAAATGATCTTGGTGCTGATGGGAAAATGCGGCGGTGACGTTTTTGGGGAGGCTCAGCAAAACATCTAAAATATTATTGGGCCCAATATATATTTTAGAACAATTTAATGATACATTAAAACCAAGCGTTTTAAAAATACAAAAATCGGGAAGGTTCAATAACAAAAAGGTTATGAATGACTAAAAATAAACAAACAGGAGCGAACCATTCCGGTCAAGCCCCTGTTGTCAGAATATTTCGTCTATATTCAAATGCCGAGAGAATCGGAGTCCAGGATATTGATGAAGTTTTGCGCCGTGGTTGACAGTGCCCTGCCCTGAAGCATCACAAGATAGCGCTGGTTGATCAGGTCCTCCCCAAAGATCCGGTTGCAGATCATCCCCGAGCTTGCCAAAGCCTGCTCGTGCATCCCCAGCACAGCCACCATATTGCCGGACTCCGCCAGCTGGAGGGTGGCGTGGCGGGAGTCGCTGATGGCCTTCCAAATGGGGATAAACCCTTCCCGGTGGCAAAACTCCTCGATGTAGCGGTACAGCGTCCTGGGCGCGCTGATGGGGATGTCCTTGAGATCGGTGAGGTCGATGACCTGTCCGTTGGGGATGTGGGTGAGATAGGGGCTGTCGGCCGTCCGGCAGGCGTACAGATGGCTGTCCGAAGCGGCGATTACCCGGAAGCTGGGGGGAAGCCGCTTGGGAGAGACAACGATGGCCAGCTCGATGATGCCGGCCTCCAGCTTGGCCAGAAGGTCGTCGGTATTTTCCTCATAGAGGGAAACCGCGACGTCGGGGTACTTCTGATAATAGGCATGGAGCATTTCCCGGAAGGAAGGATCGGGCATGAACAGGGTGATGCCCATGCGGAGAGTGCCGCCGCCGGTGGAGAGGTTTTCGATCTCGATGCAGGTGTTCTCTTCAATTTGCAGGATGCTTTTGGCCGCCTGGTAAAAGATCTTGCCAGCGTCGGTGAGCTCCACGGAACGAGGATAGCGGACAAAGAGGGAAACCCCCAGTTCGTCCTCCATCCGCTTGATCTGGTTGGTGAGGGCCGGCTGGGCGATGAGGAGCTCCCGGGCCGCTCCGGTGATGCTGCGGCATTCCGCCACAGTGACAAAATTCCGATACTGTGTGGTGGTCATAAGCGCCTCCATATATTTTCCGTTATGGATTCTGACTAAAATTTGTATTTTAATTATATCTTCATTTGGTGTATTCTTCAAGTGGGGAAAAAAGGCAAAGACGTTTTTATTGCAAAAAATTTATCCGGTTTATTTTTGGGGGGGAGGAAATCTTCCCAAACACAAAATATTACAGCCAAAAAGGAGTTGGGAACATGTCATTTATGAACTGCGAAAAGCTTCTGGAGGGCTTCCAGCCCAGTTTTGAATTTGTGCCTCCCAAGGCGATTACCGAGGAAGAGTACCGCGCCAGGGTGGACCATGTGCGCCGGGAAGCTGTTGTGGCGGAGCACGACGTCACCCTTGTCTGCGCCAACGGCTCCCACAGCTATAACGTCACCAACAAATACCTGAGATATCTCTGCGACTGGAACCGTGAGGGCATCCTTATCATCCCTTCGGACAGCAGCAAGGAGATGCGGCTCTACTCCTTCTACACCCAGTCCGTCATCCTGCCCCCCTCCTGGGGCGAGGCCGTGGGCGTTGAGAAGATCTACCAGGTGGGCGCCCTGGGCCGCGAGTACTCCGGCCGCCCCGCCGATTCCTTCAGCAAGCTCATCGAGGGCGTGGCCAAGGCCCTGACCGACATGGGCTACGCTTCCGCCAGCATCGGCACCATCGGCGACGCCGGCACCGCCAAAAACTGGGCCGCCCTCCAGGCCGCCCTGCCCAAGGCCCAGTTTGCCAACGAGACCCATGTCATCCTGGACATGCAGCGGCTGCGCACCCCTGCGGAGATCGACCAGATCCGCGCTTCCGTCCAGCTGATGGAGATTGGCTTTGAGGCCGCTGTCCATGCCTGCAAGCCCGGCGTCACCGACTGGGAGCTGTTCGCCGCCTTTACCTACGCTCAGCTGGCCCGGGGCGGTGAGAACGCCGACGGCTACCAGATCGGCGTCAACCAGTGGGGCACCCACTGCGGCAAGGCCTACGGCCACATCATCGAGCCCGGCGACATCATCAATTTCTATGTCTCCGGCATCTCCTACCGGGGCTACACCGGCCAGATTTCCCGTATGATCGCCGTGGGCGACATCACCGCCAAGCAGGAGGAGGCCCTGGAGGTCTGCGCTGAGTCCCTGCACCGGGCCGAAAAGGTCATCCGTCCCGGCGCCCGGGTCTGCGATATCAACAAGGCCGGCTTTGAGCCCTTCATCGAGCACGGCCTGCTGAAGGATGATGTCACCGCCACCATGCCCTACAACTGGGCCCCCAACGACGACTTTACCGCCGTGGAGATGCCCGTCCAGTACATACCCGACAAGGGCCTGGAGCGCTACGGCCGCAAGCTGATGCACGTCTATCCCCCTGTGGCCGGCCCCCACAACCCCAACCTGGGACATGGCGTGGGTATGCACGGCAACCCCGACAAGTTCAACGTCACCTCCCACAACACCGATATCTGCAAGCCCGGTCTGGCCTTTGTGCTCCATCCCCAGTGGCTGGTTCCCATGGAGTGCGGCGCCAACATCGGCAACTGCTATGTGGTCACCGAGGATGGTTACGAGAACCTCTCCTGCCATACCC
>JAEXZK010000203.1 GCA_023451415.1 Bacillota bacterium
ACGCCCTGCCCTCGGAGAGCTCCTCCCAGCAGAGCCTGTCCCTCACCTACAAGACGGCCCAGGCAGCCGGAACCCAGGCGCGCATCCTCCTTGACGGGGAGGAGCTGATGGCTGTCAGCCCCGAGAAGGAGTACAAGACGCTCCTCTTCAGCAGCCCCGGCGTCACGGACGGCACTTACGCCGTCTGGGCCGGGGAGACCCAGCAGACCCACAAGGACGCAGGGACGGCGGGGGAATTCGCGGCGGCGGGAGCCCTGACACGGTTCAGCAGCGTCACCTACCTGGAGGATACGGATTTTGTGGAGGACAGCATGGGCGGCCCCCGCGGCGAAAGGGGCCCCCGGCCCGGGGGTGAGGGCGGGACTCCTCCCGACGGGGAGCGGCCAGAGCCTCCCAAGCGCCCGGAGGACGGGTCGGCGCCACCCCTGATGGAGAAGAAAGCGCCGCCCTCTGATCCCGGAGCCGGCGGCATCAAAAAGCCCCGGCGAGAGATTTTAACCTCTCACCGGGGCCTTTGACGCGTCAGTCCACTGTGATGACGGAGACCGGGCAGCCCTCCTGGGCTTTGACGGCGCCATCCTCCGCCTCGGGAGGGACGGGATTCTGGTGGACGTCCGCCAGCCCGTCGTCGGCCATTTTGAACACCTCGGGACAGAAATTGACACAGAGGCCGCAGGAAATGCAGCCGTCGCGGTCGATTTTTGCAGTCATGGAAAACCTCTCCTTTTTTAGTTCTTGCTGCCAAGTATTTGCAAAAAAAGCGCGTTCATGCATGAGAAGGGGGAGAGGCAGAAAAGATAACAGGGAAACTGCCCCCCTGAGGGGGAAAAGGAGACGAACACCATGCTGCTTATCGAAAATGGCATCATTATGCCCATGGAAGGCCCCACGCTGGAAAAAGGGTGCGTCCTGATAGAAAATGGGAAAATCAGCCGGGTGGCCCCGGAGATACCCCGCCCCCGCAGCCAGGAGCTGGAGGTCATCGACGCCCAAGGAGGCTGGGTCCTGCCGGGCATATTGGAAGCCCACTGCCACATTGGCATCACGGAGGAAAAGAAAGGCATCGAAGGAGACGACTGCAACGAAATGACCGATCCCATCACCCCCTACCTCCGGGCGGTGGATGCCGTCAATCCAAGGGATCGGGCCTTCCGCCGCGCGCTGCGGGCAGGGATCACCGGGGTGATGGCCGGGCCCGGCAGCTCCAATGTGGTGGGAGGACAGTTCGCCTTCCTCAAGACCGGCGGTCGGGTACTGGACCGGATGATCGTCAAAGCCCCGGCCGCCATGAAGGTGGCCTTTGGGGAAAACCCAAAAACCAACTACAACGGCAAGGACGTCATGCCCACGACCCGGATGTCGGTGGCGGCCATGCTCCGGGAGGAACTGACCAAGGCGTGCCAATACAGGGACAAAAAGAAAGCGGGAGGCAAGGACTTTGAGAAAGACTTCCGGATGGAGTGCTGGCTCCCTGTGCTGGATGGGGCGATCCCCCTCAAGGCCCACGTCCACCGTGCGGACGATATCCTCACGGCCATACGCATTGCCAAGGAGTTTGGACTGCGGATGACCCTGGACCACTGCACCGAGGGCCATCTCATTGCCGAAGAAATCAGGGACTCCGGTTTTCCTGCCATTGTGGGGCCCACCCTCTCCTCACGCAATAAAATTGAAGTCCAGAACATGGATTTTAAAACGCCGGGCATCCTGCGCAAGGCCGGGGTCACGGTGGCCCTCTGCACCGATCATCCGGTAACGGTGATCCAGTCCCTGCCCTTCTGCGCCGGATTTGCCGCCCGGGAAGGGATGGGGGTGGAGGAGGCCCTCCGGGCCATCACCCTTTCGCCCGCCCGGATCTGTGGGGTGGACGACCGCCTGGGCAGCCTTGTCCCGGGGAAGGACGCGGACATCGCCATCTTTGACGGCAATCCCATGGAAATTTTTACCGCGCTCCTGTACACCATCATCGACGGCCAGGTCCTCTACCGCATGGACGGCGGCAAATAGGGGAAGGTGCGTCATTCATCAGGGTGCTCCCGCAGCCACTTTTCCATCCCCCGGAGGGTGGCGTGGCTGATAAAATGCTCAATTTTTTCCACCTGCTCCAGCTCATCCAGGGTGCCGTTGAGGCGGCAGAAAAAGCGGTGGAGCAGATTGTGGCGGTAAAGAAGGTATTCCCCCGCCCGGCGCCCCTCCGCGGTCAGGAGCACCACCCCATACCGGGGGGACTCCACCAGCCCAAGCTCCCGGAGCTTGCCCACCATTTTGGAGGACGAGGAGGGCGCTACATTGAGGCTGCGGGCCAGGAAGTTGACCCGGGCGAAGCCGTCCTCCCGGGCCTGCCGGCAGATCATCTCCAGATAGTCCTCCATGGCGGGGGAGAGCTGGCCGGGGGGCTCCCGCCGTTCATAGCCGCTGAGGGTGTAAAAGTCGCTTTCCGCCACTTGCACCGCCTCCTGTCACACATCGAAACGCCTGGGTATATGATAGGATTAGGAAACAGAGTTTCCCCAGACTAATAGATAGTATGAAACAACAACATACCGTTATGATAGGAGCAAGAGCCATGATCAGTAGTACAATGTGCAGCCTGCGCGAGGGCCAGGCCGCCAGAGTGACCGATATACACATCGACGGGAGTATGCGCCGCAGGCTTCAGGACCTGGGGCTCATCGAAGGAACCCGCATCCAGTGCCTCCAGAAGAGCCCCGCCGGGGACCCGGTGGCTTTCCTCATCCGCGGGGCGGCCATTGCCCTGCGGTCGGAAGACGCCGGAGGCATCGAAGTGGCGCTGCTGGGCTGAATACCGGAAAAAGCGGCCGTCCCGTAAAAGGCATCCGGGACGGCCGCATCCTGTCCCCGGCTGCGGCCGGAAAACTATATACAAAAGAGGTATGACCGAATGGGATTGACAGCTGGTTCCACCGGCCTGGGCGCGGTGGATAACGGACTCGTGATCCGGAAGGAGCGGGAAAGCGACAGGGTCGTGGCCCTGGCGGGGAACCCCAATGTGGGCAAGAGCACGGTTTTTAATGAGCTGACGGGGATGAACCAGCATACAGGCAACTGGCCGGGAAAAACGGTGAGCAACGCCCAGGGACGGTGTGAGCGCTGGGGCCGGGGGTATGTGCTGGTGGATCTGCCGGGTACTTATTCCCTCATGGCTCACTCTGCCGAGGAGGAAGTGGCCAGGGACTTTATCTGCTTCGGCGGGGCGGACGCGGTGGCTGTGGTCTGCGACGCCACCTGCCTGGAACGAAATCTCAACCTGGTGCTCCAGACGCTGGAGATCACCCCCCGCGCGGTGGTTTGCGGCAACCTCATGGACGAGGCGGAGCGGAAG
>JAEXZK010000214.1 GCA_023451415.1 Bacillota bacterium
CCTGCGAGCTGGCGGAGCAACTGGGGGCCGGGCACCTCGTCCTCTGGCACACCGAGGACAAGTGCTACGACAAGCGCCAGGAGCTGTATCTGGCCGAGGGCCGCGGCTTCTACCACGGCGACCTGTATGTCCCCTATGACTTGGACGTCATCCCTCTGAAGGACTAAGACCAAACGAGATCAAAAAGGAGATCATTGCCATGAAAATTGATACTTCCGTCATGAAGGGCATCATCGTGCCCATCCTCACCCCCATCGACAAGGACGAGCTCATCGACGAGGCGGTCCTGCGCCGGATGGTGGACCACGTTATCCAGGGGGGCGTCCACGGCATCCTGGCCTTCGGCAGCAACGGCGAATTCTACTGCGTGGAGGAGGACGAAGCCCAGCGGGGCCTCCGGATCATCCTGGACCAGGCGGCCGGCCGGGTGCCCGTCTATTGCAGCGTGGGGGCCATCAGCACCAAAAAGTGCATCCGCATGGCCAAAATGGCCGCGGCGGCAGGGGCGGCAGGGGTCTCGGTCCTCCAGCCCATGTTCGTCAAGCCCACGGAGGAGGAGCTGTACCGCCACTTCCGCTCCATTGCCGAGGCCATTCCCGAAACCCCTGTGCTCCTCTACAACAACCCCGCCCGCACCGGCTACGGCATCACCCCCAAGCTGGCCCTCCGCCTGGCCGCCGATGTGGAGAACATCGTGGGCGCCAAGGACTCCAGCGGGGACATGACCGTCACCTGCGAGTATATCCGCCTGACCCGGGGGATGGATTTTAAGGTCTTTGGCGGTAAGGATACCCTGATTTACAGCGCCATCGCCGCCGGCGCGGCCGGCTGTGTGGCCACCACCGCCAACATGTTCCCCCAGCTGGTGTGTTCCATCTATAACCTGTATGCCGCCGGGGACATCCAGGGCTCCCTGGACGCCCAGTACCGGCTGACCCCGGTGCGGCTGACCATGGACATGGCCACCTTCCCTGTGGGCACCAAGGATCTGGCCAACCTCATGGGCCTGGAGGTGGGCAGCCCCTATCTGCCCACCCAGGATTCCCCCGAATCCCTCAAGGAGGTCATGCGCCAGGCCATGAAAGGCTCCGGCCTCCTGTAAAGGACCGCCCGCCGGCGCAAAAAAAGCCCCCAACACAAGTTGGGGGCTTTTTCCTTTGACTCGGGAGGGTAAAAAAGCTTTGACGCAAAGCAGGGAGCGGATAAGAGAGCCCCCGCCTCTGCGCAAAAGGCGGCTTGCCCGTTTACAGGGCCTGGGGCGGCGATAACAACCGGCAGGGCCGCGCGGCCGCCCCACCTGCGGCAGGCTGCATCCACGGCAGGGAAGTCACCCTCTGCCCCGGGCTGCGATGGCCTGGCTGATAAAAGCTGCCAAGCCTGGGGCGGTCTTGTCAATATTCCGGGTAAACCTTTCATCCGCCACATACATCTCCCCCAGTCCAGCCAGTATCTCATCGGAACAGGGATGGAAGAAACGGGTGATATGATCCTGCCATGCCTGGACCAGGGCTTGGACCTGCGGGGATGCGGGGCTCTCCTTCATCCGTGCAGCGAAGGCCGCATAAATGTCCTCCGCCTCTTTGGTGATGGCAGCCCGGTCATCAGGGCCATAGGCACCGGTGCGCTTCCGGCTCTCGGCGTAGGCAGCGGTGCCGCCCCACCGCTCCCGGGCCTCCTGCGCGTACTCCTCCTGTGCTTTTTTAATGGGCGTCATGTCAAATTCTGCAAAGCTCACGGGATCTTCTCCTTTCACAGCGTCGTCCACCAGGCGGAGAAGCCCGTCCAGCCGCTCCCGACGGAGCAGGAGCAGGCGGCGGTGGTTCTCCAAAGCCCGGCGGCGGTCGAAGGATGGATTGTCCAGGATGGCACGGATCTCTCCCAGGGGAAAGTCCAGCTCCCGGAAGAAAAGGATCTGCTGGAGGCGCTCCAGGGCCGGCCCGTCATAAAAGCGGTAGCCCGCCCCGGAGACCCGGCTGGGAAGCAACAGGCCGATCTTGTGGTAATGATGGAGGGTGCGGACGCTGACGCCTGTCAGACGGGCCACCTCCCTAACGGTCATTTCCCTTGCAGCTCCCATCTGTTTCTCCCCCTTACAAGTACAGCATAAACTATGACGCAGCGTCAGAGTCAAGAGAAAATATATTTGTTTTTGGGGCAGATTATGCCATAAGTGCGGCAAGCGGCTGCGCAGGACGCCCGGACATAACCCGGCATGACGGCAAAGCGGCCGCTATACCGTGGATTTCCAGATGAGGACGGGGATGGGCGGTTCTCCGCCCCGGTTGCAGAAATCGCACCGCAGGACGGTGTAGGCCTTTTCATCCACCCCCTCCAGCCAGCGGAGGATGGCGTCCCGTTCCTCATAGCCGGTGTCGCCGCCGTAGTAGATGCACAGGGTCATCAGCCCCCCGGGCTTCAGGATCTCCAGGGCCTTTTCCAGGGCGGGGAGGCTGGTCTGGGGCCGGGTGAAAACGGTGTGATCCCCACCGGGGAGGAAGCCGAAGTTGAACACCACGGCGTCCGCTGTCCCCGGCCCGGCATAGGCGTCCAGGTTGGCGTGGCTGTCCAATACCGCCCGGCCGGTCCCATCCAGGCCCTGGGCGGCCAGGAGGGCGTTGGTGGCTTCCACCGCCTGGGGCTGGATATCCAGCGCCAGCACCCGGCCCTGGGGGCCCGCCAGCCGGCAGAGGAAGGCGGTATCCCGCCCCTTGCCCGCGGTGGCGTCGATGCAGAATGCCCCCTTGGGCACCTGCGCTTCCAGGAAGTGGTGCACCACCCCCAAGGTATTAAGGCGCATGGCTCTTCCTCCTTTCGTCCATCCTCAGCCCTGCCCGCCGGGCAGCTCCACATAGGCGATGGGATTGCCGCAGGATTCCAGCACCCGCAGCAGCTCCCCAGAGGAAAGCCAGACCGTGGCGGTGTTGTCGTTGGGATGGACACCCAGCACCGGCATCTCCGCCAGGGCCCGGTCCAGGGCCACCACCACATCATGGCCGGCGTTGTTCAGAACCCCCAGGGGGCTCACCGAACCCTTGGTCAGCCCCAGATGGGACATCAGCCGGTCCTCTGAAGCAAAGCTCAGCTTGGTGGAGCCCAGCTGCTCCCGGAGGACCTGGAGGTCCGCCCGCTTGTGGCCGGGGAGCACCACCAGGTAGTGGGCGTCCCCCTTGGCGTTGCGGAGGAAAAGATTCTTGCAGATGCAGTCCTTGTGGGGCAGGTCCAGGGCATCCAGCTCCTCTATGGTGTAGACCGCCGGGTGGCGGTCCAGGGTATACTGTATTTTAAGCTCGTCTAATCGGGCCAGGGTATCCTCCATCAGAGGCATCTTTATCAGTCCTTTCTTTTGTTTCAGCCCTGGAGGCAGGCCTCCAGGGCCGCGGGGTCGGGGAGTGTGACGCTGTTTTTGCGGTAGGCGATAAGGCCCTGGGCGGCCATCCGCGACAGCTCACGGCTGAGGGCGGTGCGGTTGCAGTTAAGGTAGGCCGCCAGGCCCTCCCGGTCGTAGGGGAGAAGAAAGCTGTCCGCCCCGGCCTGGGCGGCGGCGTCCAGAAGGAACCGGGCGATCCGCTGGCGGAGGCTGCGCAGGATCAGCAGGTCCACCCGGTGGTTGAGGGCGAAATACTTGTCCGAGATGGTGCCTACCAGGTTCCGCAGCAGCTGGCTGTGGGCCTGGTGCCCCTGGCCGCAGGGAGCGATGACCCGGTCGTAGGGGAGGAAGAGCACCCGGGTGTCCTGCACTGCCCGGACGGTGACCGGGCTTTTGACATGAGAGCCGGAAAGCACATCCCCAAAGATGCCGCCGGGCCCCTGGATGGCCATGGAAACCGGGTCCCCTCCCGGGGTGGTTTTAAAGGCCTCCACCCGGCCGGAGAGGACAATGCCGATATCCCGGTTGTCATACCCGGCCAGAAGGATCAGCTCCCCTTTGGCGTAGGCCCGGGGTGCCGCGCGGAAGCATCCAAGCAGTTCCTCCAGCTCCTCCTCACCGATGCCTGCAAAAAGGGGCGTCCGGCTCAGCAGGGGCAGGTAGGGAGAAAAATCCTGCATACATCCTCCTTTCGTTGCTGTGGCAACGTTGTTTTTGGGCTTATTATACTATGATAACGGAGGAAAAACAAGCATATCTCACAAATAAGGAGTTTTGTGCCATGAAAAAGATTTTGACTCTGCTGATGGCAGCGGCTCTCTGCCTGTCCGCCGCGGCCTGCGGCGCTCCCGCCGCTTCCTCCTCGGAGCCCGTCGGCTCCCTGTCCGACAGCGCCTCTGTATCCCCGTCCTCCCAGGAGTCCGAGCCCCAGGGGGAGGCCGTGACCATCCGTGCCGCCGCTCTCAAGGGCCCCACCGCCATGGGGATGGTAAAGCTGATGGCCGACAGCGAGGCCGGGGAGACCGCCAACCAATATGAATTCTCCATCTACGGCACCGCCGACGAGATCACCCCCAAGATCATCAGCGGCGACCTGGATGTGGCCGCCGTACCCTGCAACCTGGCCTCCGTGCTCTGGGGCAAGACCCAGGGCGGGGTCAAGCTGGCCGCCATCAACACCCTGGGCGTCCTCTACGTCGTGGAGACCGGGGACACCGTCCATTCGGTGGAGGACCTGCGGGGTAAGACCATCTATTCCACCGGCAAGGGCACCACTCCCGAGTACGCCCTCAACTATGTCCTGAGCCAGAACGGCATCGACCCCGCCAAGGATGTCACCATCGATTACAAGAGCGAGTCCACCGAGGTGGCCGCCATCCTCAGCGAGACCGAGAACGCCGTGGCCATGCTGCCCCAGCCCTATGTCACCACTGTGGCCCTGAAGAACGACAAGCTCCGGGTGGCCCTGGACATGACTGAGGAATGGCAGAAGGCCGCCGGCGAAGGGGGCAGCGGCCTGGTGACCGGGGTGGTCATCGTCCGGGCCGGCTTCCTGGACGACCCCGCCAACAAGGCCGCCTTTGACCAGTTCCTGGCCGAGTACAAGGCCTCCGCCGGCTACGTGGCGGGCAATACCGACGAGGCCGCCGCCCTGGTGGGCTCCTACGACATCGTCCCCGAGGCTGTGGCCAAAAAGGCCCTGCCTCTGTGCAACATCACCTACATCGACGGCGCCGAGATGAAGGAGCGTGCCGGAGGGTACCTCCAGGTCCTCTTTGACCAGAATCCCGCCGCTGTGGGAGGAGCGCTGCCTGATGACAGCTTCTACTACGTCCCGTGATCCCCGTAAGCTAAAACGCCTCCAGAATGCCGCCGCCCTCCTGTTCTGGCTGGGCGCGTGGCAGCTGGCCGCCGTGGCCGTGGGCCAGGAGCTTTTTCTGGCTTCCCCGGCCACCACCTTCCGGACGCTCCTCTCCCTGTTGGGAGAAGGGGCGTTTTGGTGCAGTATCGGGTATTCTTCCCTGCGGATCGTCGGAGGCTTCCTCCTGGGGCTGGGCGCGGGGGTCCTGCTGGCGGTGCTTGCCGCCTGGTCCTCCTGGGTGCGGGTGCTGCTTTCGCCCCTGGCCTCGGTGCTCAAGGCAATCCCGGTGGCTTCCTTTGTCATACTGCCCATCATCTGGGCCGGTTCCGCCAACCTGGCGGCGGTCATCTCCTTCCTGATGGTGGCGCCCATCGTCTACATCAACACCCTGGAGGGCATCCTCCGCACCGACCGGGACCTGCTGGAGATGGCCCGGGTTTTTGGGGTCCCCCGGCGGCGGCAGGCCCTCTACCTCTATCTGCCTCAGGTGGCCCCCTTCATTTCCTCGGCCTGTTCGGTGGCCCTGGGGCTGTGCTGGAAGTCCGGCGTGGCCGCCGAGGTCATCGGCATCACCGCCGGGTCCCTGGGGGAACGGCTCTATGAATCCAAAATTTACCTTAACACCGGCGAGCTTTTTGCCACTACGGCGGTTATCGTCCTCCTTAGTGTCCTTTTCGAAAGGCTCTTCCTCCTGGGGCTGAGATACCTGCAAGACCGCCTGGAAGGGGGAAGGATGCTGTGACGCCTGACATCGTTGTAGAAAACCTCTCCAAGGTCTATGGCGGCCTGACCGCCCTGGGGCCCCTTTCCGCAGTCTTCCCCGGGGGAGAGATCACCTGCATCCTGGGGCCCTCGGGCTGCGGCAAAACCACCCTTCTCCGGCTCCTCCTGGGCCTGGAGCGCCCCGACGGCGGCGGCATCCGGGGGCTGGAGGGCCTCGCCGCGTCAGCCGTCTTTCAGGAGGACCGGCTGGTGCCGGGGCTCTCCGCCCTGGGCAATCTCCTCCTCTGCTGCAAGGGGGTCTCCCGCCAGGAGCTGTCCGCCCAGCTGGCCAGGGTAGGCCTTGGCCCGGAGGACATCCACCGGCCGGCCCGGGACCTGAGCGGCGGCATGAAGCGGCGGACGGCCATCGTCCGGGCCATGGCCGCCCCTTCGGATCTGGTCCTCCTGGACGAACCCTTCAAGGGCCTGGATGAGGACACCTGGCGGCAGACCGCCGCCTATGTCCTGGAGGCCCGGAGGGGCCGCACCCTGCTGGCCGTCACCCACGACCGCCGGGATGTGGCGGCTCTGGGCGCCCATGTGACGGAGCTGCCCTGAGCTTTGTTCCTCCCATGCAAAAGCAAGCCCCCGCCTGGGAAGCTGTCCTGGGCAGGGGCTTTTCTGCTGCCCGGGGCAGCGGCTTTGTCGGAGGCGCTCCTCAAGGGAGCCCTGCGGAGCTGGTTTTCCCGGACGTACCCTCCAGGGGCCTGGATGAGGATGCCTGGCGGCAGGCCGCCGTCTATATCCTGGAGGCCCGGAGGGGCCGGACCCTGCTGTCCGGCATCCACGACCGCCGGGATGTGACGGCTCTGGGCACCCATGTTGCGGAGCTGCCCTGAGCCTTGTTCCTCCCATGCAAAAGCAAACCCCCGCCTGGGAAGCTGTCCTGGGCGGGGGCTTTTCTGCTGCCAGGGGCAGCGGCTCTGGGGGAAGACAGCTTTTTAAAAAACAATTTGTTTATTGACTTAACTATATAATCGATATATAATAAGCTTATATCTCTATTTTATATAAATTAATCACTTATAAAAGCTTATTTTTAGGACTTACAATCATTTTATGACTAATAATTTTAGAATATCTATAAGCATCTTAATCATTTTGTTTTTGGGGGCCGCAGTCCAATAAAATTCTCAGCGGCCCAAAAGGGGAGGTATATATGTTGGAAGTATTCGGACACAAGGTAATGCCGGGCCAAAAAGCATATTTTTCAGTGGATGGCCCCAGGTATGCCAACCAGGCGGTTTCGCAGATCCCAGTCATCGTCCTGTGCGGCGCCAAAGAAGGCTCCACCCTGTGGCTCAACGGGGCGGTACACGGCCACGAGGTGACCGGTTCCCAAGGCATGTGGGAGATGGCCAACGAGCTGGACCCCAAGGAGCTCAGCGGCAATATTATCATGACGCCCATCGCCAACGTGGCCTCCTTCTGCGAGCGGCGGATGAAGTCTTTCTTTGACGACTTCACCAACATGGACACTGTTTTCCCCGGCAGCCCCAAGGGCCCCTTTGCCAACCGTCTGGCAAACATCCTTTTTGAAGAGATCAAGGCCCATGCCGACCTGCTTATCAGCTTCCACTGCTTCACCCCCATGGGGGAGGGCCACCCCTACACCATTGTAAAATCGGTGAAGAGCGCCTCTCCGGAGGTGAACGAAGCCGCTCAAAAATATCAGATGGCCATAGGCTTTGGCGTCAACTGCCTGGTGGAAACCGCCGGCAATGACGGTTCCATCGACGGCTGCTGTATCGCCAACGGCATTCCCGCCTTTGTAGCTGAACTGGGC
>JAEXZK010000216.1 GCA_023451415.1 Bacillota bacterium
GCACCCGGATGAAGGTGCCCGACGAGGAGACCGACGAGGTCTGCGAGCTGTGCGGAAGGAAAATGGTCATCAAGCACGGCCGCTTCGGCAAATTCCTTGCCTGCCCCGGCTTCCCCGAGTGCAAGAACACCAAGAAGCTGGTCCAGGCCACTCCCGGCGCCTGCCCGGTCTGCGGCAAGCGGGTCCTGGCAAAGAAATCCAAGGCAGGCCGCAATTACTTCGGCTGTGAGGACAACCCCAAATGCGGCTTTATGACCTGGGACACCCCCCTGGCCGACAAGTGCCCCAAGTGCGGTTCCACCCTCTTCCAGAAGGGCGGCAAGGGGAAAATGATCCACTGCCTGAAGGAGGGCTGCGGATATGTCAAAGGAAGCTCCGGCGATGAATAAGGCCACAGTGGTGGGGGCGGGCCTGGCAGGCTGTGAGGCCGCTTGGGCCCTGGCGGGCCGCGGGGTGTCCGTCACCCTCCGGGAAATGAAGCCGGGGAAGTACAGCCCGGCCCACAGCTACAAGGGCTTTGCGGAGCTGGTCTGCTCCAACTCTCTCAAGGCCACCCGGCTCATTTCCGCCGCGGGGCTCCTCAAGGAAGAGATGCGGCGGATGGGTTCCCTGATCCTGGAATGTGCCGGCGAAGCCGCCGTTTCCGCCGGCGGGGCGCTGGCGGTGGACCGTGAGAAGTTTTCCGACGCGGTCACGGAAAGAATCCTTTCCCACCCCAATATCACCGTGGAACGGGGCGAGGTGACATCCATCCCGGAGGGCCCGGTGATTCTCGCTTCCGGCCCCCTTACCTCCAAGGCGCTCTCCGACGCCATTGGAGAGCTGTGCGGGGAAAAATACCTCAGCTTTTATGACGCCTCAGCCCCCATTGTGGCCTATGATTCCCTGGATCACAGCAAAACCTTTTTTGCCACCCGGTACGACCGGGGGGATGCGGACTACATCAACTGCCCCTTTAACCAGGAGGAGTACGAGCGGTTTTATGAG
This sequence comes from Bacillota bacterium, assembly GCA_023451415.1. GTDB lineage: Bacteria > Bacillota > Clostridia > Oscillospirales > Ruminococcaceae > Angelakisella. The sequence goes on from JAEXZK010000216.1 coordinate 988, forward strand.
GCCTTGGTTTCCGCCGGGGCGGTGGAGCTCAAGCCCTTTGAACGGGAATATTTCAAGGTGTATGAGGGCTGCATGCCCATCGAGGTCATGGCCCGGAGGGGGAAGGACACCCTCCGCTTCGGCCCCATGCGGCCTGTGGGCCTCAAGGACCCCCGCACCGGCCACCGGCCCTGGGCAAACATCCAGCTGCGGCGGGACAACAGCGATGGTTCCTATTACAACATCGTGGGCTTCCAGACCAACCTGCTTTTTCCGGAGCAGAAACGGGTCTTTTCTATGATCCCCGGGCTGGAGAACGCCGAGTTCGTCCGCTATGGGGTCATGCACCGGAACACCTTCCTGGATGCCCCGCGGCTGCTGGACGCCTCCTTCCGCCTGCGGAAAGAGGAACGCATCTTCTTTGCCGGGCAGATCACAGGGGTGGAAGGCTACATCGAGTCGGCAGCCAGCGGCATTGTGGCGGGACAGGCCCTGGCGGCGCAGCTGGCTGGGCGGGAGTTCCGCCCGTTGCCCCCCGAGACCATGACAGGGGCGCTCTGCGCCTATGTCAGCAACCCGACGGTAGCCGACTTCCAGCCCATGGGGAGCAATATGGGCATCCTGCCGCCCCTGGAGGAGCGGGAGCGCAGCAAGGAAAAGCGGTACGAAAAGATGGCCGGACGGGCTTTGGAAGCTCTGGCGGCCTGGCAGAAAGAGCAGATGGAGCATTGACTATGAAGATTATCGTAGACGCCTTCGGAGGAGATAACGCCCCCCTGGAGGTACTCAAGGGAAGCGCACAGGCAGTAAAAGAGCTGGAGGTCCAGATCCTTCTCACCGGCGACAGGGAGAAGATCCTGGCCTGCGCCAGGGAAAACGCCATCGACATGGCCGGTATTGAGGTGGAGGACGCGCCCCTGGTCATGCCCATGGACGAAGACCCCATGAAGATCCTGAAGAAATATATCGATTCCTCTATGGGCAGGGGCTTCCAGCTCCTGTCCGAGGGGAAGGGCGACGCATTTGTCAGCGCCGGAAGCACCGGGGCGCTGGTGGCTGGGGCCTGCTTTATCGTCAAGCGGATCAAGGGGATCAAGCGGGCGGCCATCGGCACCGTCATCCCCAACGACACCGGCTGTTACCTGCTGCTGGATTCCGGCGCCAACAAGGAGTGCCGCCCCGAGATCCTCCGGCAGTTTGCCGTCATGGGCTCCGCCTATATGAGCAAACTTTATAAAATCCCGGAGCCCCGGGTGGGGCTGGTGAACATCGGCACCGAGGACACCAAGGGCACCGACCTGCAGATTGAGACCAACAAGCTGCTCAAGGAGACCGCGGGTATCCGTTATGTAGGCAACGTGGAGGCACGGGAAGTCCCTCTGGGCGGCTGTGATGTGGCGGTTTGCGATGGCTTTACCGGCAATGTGGTCCTCAAGCTCACCGAGGGCCTGGCCAAGATGTTTACCCATCAGATCAAGGCCATGATGATGGCCTCCCTGGCCACCAAGCTGGGCGCGGTGCTTCTCTCCGGCGGCCTCAAGGACTTCAAGAAGAAGCTGGACTATAAGGAACACGGCGGCGCCATGCTCCTGGGCGTCCGCAAGCCCGTCATCAAGGCCCACGGCAGCTCGGACGCCAGAGCCTTTAAAAACGCCATCCGCCAGGCGGCAAACTGCGCCCGGAACAACGTGGTGGCGGAGATTGAAGCAGGTCTGGCCGCCATCCAGGCCCAGGCTGCGGACGATCAATAAACCATAAAGAAAACCGGAGGGACCCAGCATGACCCTGGAAGAAAAAATCGGATATAAATTTCAAAATGAAAAATATCTTCAGCGCGCCCTGACGCACTCCTCCTATTCCAACGAATCCTAAGACAAACCGGAGAGCAACGAACGGATGGAGTTCCTGGGGGACGCTGTGCTGTCCCTGGTGGTTTCCGACTACATCTTCCGCCGGTACCATCTGGACGAGGGGGACCTGACCAAAATCAGGGCTTCCATCGTCTGCGAAAAATCCCTTTTCCGCTTTGCGCAGGAGATCGGCCTGGGGGAGGAGCTGCTGCTGGGTAGGGGAGAGGAGCAGATGGGGGGGCGCACCAGGCCCTCTGTGGTCTCCGACGCCTTTGAAGCCCTGATCTGCGCCATCTACCTGGACGGCGGCCTGGAACCCGCCTCCCAGTTTATCCTCCGCTTTGCCCACGAGGAGCTGGAAGAAACGGACAAGCACGCTTTCGTGGACTACAAAACCAAGCTCCAGGAGATCATCCAGAAAAATCCCGAAGAAAAGGTCACCTATGTCCTGGTGAAGGAAGAGGGGCCTGATCACGATAAGCACTTCGAAGTGGAGGTGCGCCTCAACAGCAACGTTATCGGCCGGGGCTGTTCCCGGAGCAAGAAAAGCGCCGAGCAGCTGGCCGCCAA
>JAEXZK010000222.1 GCA_023451415.1 Bacillota bacterium
GGCTTCCACGGCACCAGCCACCGCTATGTCAGCGGCCGCTACACCCAGCTCACCGGCAAGGCTCCCCGCCTGATCACCTGCCACCTGGGCAACGGCAGCTCCATTTCCGCCATCGTGGACGGCAAGGTCCAGGATACTTCCATGGGCTTCACCCCGCTGGACGGCTTCATCATGGGCACCAGAAGCGGCGGCGTGGACCCCTCTGTGGTCACCTACATCATGAACAAAGAGGGCCTGACCCCGGACCAGATGTCCGACCTGCTCAACAAGAAGTCCGGCTTCCTGGGCATCTCCGGCGTCTCCAGCGACTGCCGCGACCTCAACGCGGCCGCCGACGCCGGCAACAAGCGCGCACGGCTGGCCCTGGATATGGTGGTCTACCAGATCAAGAAGTTCATCGGCGGCTACGCGGCCGCCATGGGCGGCGTTGACGCCATCGCCTTCACCGGCGGCATCGGCGAAAACGACAAGGACCTGCGGATGGCTGTCCTGGAGGGCATGGAGTACATGGGCGTCAAAGTGGACGCCGCCCGCAACGACACCCGCAAGGAGGCCCGCATCTCCTCCGACGATTCCAAGGTGGACGTCTGGGTCATCCCCACCAACGAGGAGCTGCTCATCGCCCGGGACACCGTGGAGATCGCAAAGCTGAAATAAGCGCAAAGCACCTGCAAAAGGGACCGCAGCCGCGGTCCCTTTTTTTGTGCCGCCCGCGGCTCGGCCCGCTTTATCCCCGCACGTCACCCCTGCCCCGGCGTCTGCGGAAAAGATGCAAAGGCCCGGCGCAGCCGGGGAATCCGGGCCTTTTAAAAATGGCTTCCGGTTTCGGGGTGCAGCCGGCGCCGGGGGCGCCTTCCTGCCGAAAATCTTTGCGCAACATTGACTTTGCGGACAGGCCGTGGTACTATCTATATTAGAACATATGTTCTTTTTCAGGACCCGTTACCCTGGAAAAACCCTTTTACCACATACATTGGAGGTGCGCGCCCATGACAGATTTGCAGCGGCTGGCGGAGGAATACCGGCTCTCCGCCGATCTTTTGGAGGCCCGGATGCTCCAGCTCCAAAAACATCTGGCCAAGGCCAGGGGTCAGGAAGCTTTGGAACTCCGTGACCGGCTGGACGTCCTGAATCAGGAGCTTTTTCATACCCGCAGGATGCGGGCATATCTCAACGATTATTACAGCTGATCTTTACCGGGGCCTTCGCCATAGGGCGGGGGCCTTTTTATTGCTCCGCCTCAAAAACTGATTTTAACAGCCGCGGCCCCGGGCGCGGGCCTCATGGCTTAAAAAAACAGCCTGCGACTGTTTTTTTAAGCTAAAGCCGGGACAACCTGCATAAAAACGGCGGCCCGCTTTCATCACAACCGCAGAAAACGCCGATTTCCCTTTGACTTTTCAGCCATATCGAATTATAATGGGCAAAATCCCATGAAGATACATCCGGCCACAGGTGTATCTTTCTTTTTATATGGCCGAGTAAGAAAGGGAGGTGTCCAATGAACAAAGAAGAACTCCGCAGGCTGATCAGGACGGCATCCGGCGCGGAAGAAGCCGACATCGTCATCAAAAACTGCAAAGTGGTGGATGTCTTTTCCGGCGGGATCATCCAGGGGGATATTGCCCTCTGCGGAGGCTGGATCGCCGGTGTTGGCAGCTACCGGGGGAAGGCCGAGGTGGATGCCGGAGGGCGGTACGCCGCGCCCGGTTTTATCGACAGCCATATCCACATCGAGTCCTCCTTCCTGACCCCCGAGGAGCTGGGCAGGCTGCTGGTCCCCTGTGGCACAACCACCATCATTGCCGACCCTCACGAAATTGTCAATGTCTGCGGCATCAAGGGGCTGGACTATATGATGGATGCGGCGCGGAACACCGCTCTGGACATCAAGTTCATGCTGCCGTCCTGCGTCCCCGCCACCCCCTTTGAACATGCGGGCGCCGTCATCGGCGCGGAGCAAATGGCCGGGCCCATCACCCGGGAGGATATCCTGGGCCTGGGCGAGTTCATGAATGTGCCAGGCGTGGTGAACGCGGACAGCGATGTCCTGGATAAGCTGGTGGCGGCCAAAAAGGCCGGCAAGCTTATCGACGGCCACTCCCCAGGCCTGTCCGGCCCCGCCCTCAACGCCTATGCGGCGGCGGGGATCCTGGGGGACCATGAATGCTCCGGCCTGGAGGAGATGCGCTCCAGGCTGGCCTGCGGCATCTATGTACTGCTCCGGGAGGGCTCCGCCTGCCATGACCTGCGGGCCCTGGTCAAGGGCGTCACCCCGGAAAACAGCCGGCGCTGCCTCTTCTGTTCCGACGACCGCCAGCCCCGGACCATCCTGGAGGAGGGGCACATTGACAATCATCTCCGCATCTGTGTGGAGGAGGGGATCGACCCCATTGCCGCCCTGCGGATGGCCACCCTCAACGCCGCGGAGTGCTTCCGCCTCCATGACCGTGGGGCCATCGCCCCGGGCCGCCGGGCGGACATCGTCCTCCTGGACGACCTTAGGGATTTCCGTGTCTCCAGGGTATGGATAGGCGGAAAACTGGCTGCCGGCGCCGGGACTTATCTCCCCACGGTAAAGAAGCAGGACACCGGCTCCGTGCTGGGCAGCATCCGCCTCAAGGACTTTTCTGCGGAAAAGCTTAAAATGCACCTGAAGTCAGACCGCGTCCATGTCATACAGCTCCAGCCCGGGGGCGTTGTCACCAGGAAGGCGGTGGAAACCGTGGCCCTGGATCCGGACGGTGAATTTATCCGGGACCCGGAGCGGGATATTGTAAAGATGGCGGTGGCGGAGCGCCACCAGATGACCGGGAATGTGGCCTGCGGCTTCCTGAAGGGTTACGGCATCCGCAGGGGGGCCATCGCCCTTTCCATCGCTCACGACTCCCACAACATCATCACCGTGG
>JAEXZK010000269.1 GCA_023451415.1 Bacillota bacterium
ACGCAGTACTCAGCGGCACCCTGGATAACTTTACCCACAAGATGATGGCTCTGCGCAAGGAGCTGCTCCGGCTGGGCGGCTACTACCGCCAGCTGGTGGACATAGGCCAGGAGCTCCAGGAAAATGAAAACGGATTTTTCCAGGGGGAGAACCTCTACTATTTCCGGCTCTTTACCGACCGGGCCACCCGGCTCCAGAGCAGCGTCCAGGCGATGCGGGACTATTCCATGCAGGTGTGGGAGGTCTACCAGAGCCAGGTGGATATCCGCCAAAACAAGATCATGAAGGTCCTGACGGTAGTGACCACCCTCTTCCTGCCCCTGAGCCTCATAGCCGGATGGTATGGGATGAACTTTGCGGGGATGCCGGAGCTCCACTGGAAGTACGGCTATCCTCTGGTTATCCTGGTAAGCCTGGGCGTTGTGGCGCTGTGTATCTGGTATTTTAAGAAGAAAAGATTCCTGTGAGCGGAGGGGGCTGCCCCTCCGCTTTTCACGGCTTTGACGGATTTGGCATAAGCTGGAGTACATTTGGTTTGCAAAAGCGATCAAAATTTACACTTTAAACTTTTTTTTTGACCGCAGCTGTGGCATAATAAAACGAGTTAAAAAGGAGGTGCTGCCGGGAACCGTAGAAATCCACTCCCTGAGGGAAGAAAGGAGCCGATTGTACGATAGCGCCAGCGCCGCGGGCCTCCTGTCCCGCGGACGACGAGGTGAAGGGTGATCGAAGATTTCGGCGGGTGCCCTTCCGTTGTCCCCACAGCGAAGGATGGGACAAAGCCCCGGGCAACCGGGGGACAGAACGCCATCCATGGGTTGCCGGACGTCCTGGACGTCCAATTAAAACTGAATAACAGGAGAATTCTTTATGTGTGGAATTATTGGATACTCGGGGAGCAGAAGCGCCTGCTCCGTCTGCCTGACGGCCCTGGCCAACTTGGAGTACCGCGGTTATGATTCCGCGGGCGTCGCCCTCTGGGAGGATGGCGGCGTCCGGGTGATCAAAGCCCGGGGGAGGCTCAGCCAGCTGCGGGAGAAGGTGGCGTCCGGCCACGACTCCGCCCGGTGCGGCATCGGCCACACCCGCTGGGCCACCCACGGCAGCCCAAATGATATCAACTCCCATCCTCACCGCCAGGGCAGGGTGACGCTGGTCCATAACGGCATCATCGAAAACTACCTGGAGCTCCGCCGGGAGCTGGAGGAGAAGGGATACCGCTTCGCCTCCGAGACCGACAGCGAAATCTCCGCCGCGCTCATCGACAGCTGCTACCCCCAGGGCACGACCCCTCTGGCGGCCATCGGTATGGCTCTGGACCGGCTGGAAGGCTCCTACGCCTTTGCGATCCTCTTTGATGGCGAGCCGGATGTGGTTTACGGCGTCCGGAAGGGGAGTCCCCTGATCGCCGCGGTGGACGGCAGCGGCGGCTTTCTGGCTTCCGATCTCCCCGCCGTCCTGGGATACACCCGGGAGCATTATCTGATGGAGGAAGGGGAAATTGTCCGCATCCAAGGCAGCGAACTGGCCTTCTACGACAGGGAGCTTCGCCCCATTGTCAAAGAGCGCCGTACCGCCAACTGGTCCCTGGAGGAAGCACAAAAGGGCGGGTATGATTACTTTATGCTCAAGGAGATCCACGAGCAGCCCCGCGCCCTTCATGATACTGTGGCTCCTCGCCTCCGGGACGGGCTGCCCGACTTTTCCGCCGACGGACTGCCCCAGGGCTTTTTCAAGGACATCCGCAAGCTGAACATCACCGCCTGCGGCACCGCCCTTTACTGCGGGATGGTGGGTAAAGCGCTCATCGAGCGGCTTGCCCGCATCCCGGTGGAGGTGGACATGGCCTCCGAGACCCGGTACCGGGGCCCCATCCTGGGGGAAAATGAGGCGGCCATCATTATTTCCCAGTCGGGGGAGACCGCCGACAGCCTGGCGGCGCTCCGCCTTTACAAGGAGAAGGGCATTCCGGTTATCGCCATCGTCAACGTGGTGGGTTCCTCCATTGCCCGGGAGGCGGACTACTGCCTTTACACCTACGCCGGGCCCGAGATTGCCGTGGCCAGCACCAAGGCTTATTCGGTGCAGGTGGCCATGATGTATCTGCTGGCCATCCTGGCGGCGGGGGACAAGGGCGTCAGCGAGGAGGCGCGCCGCAGCGAGGTGGCGGATCTGCTCAAAGCCATCAGCCTCACCCCAAAGGTCCTGGAGATGTATGATCAGGTGCGGGATTACGCCGCCACGCTGGCGGACGCCCACAGCCTCTTCTATATCGGCCGGGGGCTGGATTATTCCCTGGCCATGGAGGGCGCGCTCAAGCTCAAGGAGATCAGCTATATCCACAGCGAGGCCTATGCCGCCGGTGAGCTGAAGCACGGCACCATCTCTCTGGTGACTGAGGGGACGCCGGTCATCGCTCTGGCCACCCAGGCGGACCTTCTGCCCAAGACCCTGAGCAACATCCGGGAGGTAAAAGCCCGGGGCGCCCGGGTCCTGCTGGTGACCATGGAGGGCCTGCCTGTGGACGACGGCGCCTGCGACGACAAGATCGTCCTCCCAAAGGTGGATGGACGGTTCGCGCCGCTGCTGCTGGTGATCGTCCTCCAGATCATTGCCATCAATGCGGCCATTTTCCGGGGATGCGATGTGGATAAACCCCGCAATCTGGCAAAATCCGTCACTGTGGAATGACATGCTTAAAAAACGCGAAAGGGGGAGCGGTTATGCCGCTCCCCCTTTCGCGTTTTTTCCATTTGCTGACACACCGGGGATGCTTGGGAAGCGTTTTTTTGCAGTTAATGTACTTTTTGTCATTTGGGACGGAAAAATTGCAGGTTTTCCGGGGCAAATCCAGCGTCTATAATGAAGATATGAACAAAGGAGAAATTTGAAAAGGAGGAGTCCCATGTTTGCGGAAGCTTATGCAAAAAATGTCGCCGCCGTCCTGGAGGGCATCTGGGAAACGCAGATGCCGGCAATCCGGAAGGCGGGGGCGATCCTGGCGGACAGCCTGGAGACGGGCGGGATGCTGTATGTTTTCGGATGCGGCCACTCCCACATGATCCAGGAAGAGCTTTTTTACCGGGCAGGGGGGCTTGCCGCGGTTTGCCCCATCTTTGAGCCCTGCACCATGCTCCATGAGGGGGCGGCAAAGAGCAGTCAGATCGAGCGGATGAGCGGGTACGCCCCCTGGGTAATGGAACGCTATCCCATAGGGGATCGGGATTGTTTTTTGGCCACCAGCAGCTCGGGAATCAATCCTTTTATCATAGAGATGGCCCAGCTGGCCCGGGCCAAGGGCGCCAAGGTCATCGGCATTTCCTCCTTCCACTACATGGCAAAACCCAGCCGCCACAAGGACGGCCTCCCTCTGCCCGATGTCTGCGATCTGTGCATAGACAACGGAGTGCCCACCGGGGATGCTTCGGTGCAGGTGAGAGATGACGGGACAAAAGCGGGGCCGGTTTCCAGCATTGCGTCTATGGCCATCGCCAACGCCATTGTTCTCACGGCCTGCGAGATGCTGCGGGAGCGCGGCGGGGAGGCGGAGGTGTTCCGCAGCGGCAATTGTCCGGGGGGGGACGAATACAACGCAGTCCTTCTGGA
>JAEXZK010000049.1 GCA_023451415.1 Bacillota bacterium
GTCGGGGCTGGCGTTGTAGCAGTCCTCCACCACGGTCACTTCCCCGGCTTCCACCACCTTTTGGCGCATCCCGGAGGGCTGATAATTCTTCAGCGCCTCCACCGCTCGCTCCGGCGGAATACCCCAGGAAACGCCGATTGCAAAGGCTACCAGGGCATTTTGGACCAGGTGGTTTCCGCAGCCCGGGATGACGGCGGGGTACTCCCTGCCCTCCCAGCGGATGACAAAATCGGTGCGCAGGGGGGTGCTGCGGAGGATTTCTCCCCGCACGGCGCAGTCCGGATTCTCGATGCCGTAAAAAATCACGCGGAGCCGGGGGATGCGCACATTCCGGAGCAGGTCGTTATCCCCGCAGAGGAAGATCGTGGCGCCGTCGGGCAGGCATTCTGCCAGCTCCAGCTTTGCCTTGAGGATATTTTCCCTGGAGCCCAAAAGCTCCATATGGGAGACGCCGATGTTGGTGATGACCCCCATTTGGGGCCTGGCGGCCAGCGCCAGGTCCCGGATCTCCCCGAACCCGCACATCCCCATCTCAATGACCGCCGCCTGGGTGTCCCTTTCAATGGAGAGGATGGTCTTGGGCGCTCCGACCTCGTTGTTCTGGTTGCCGATGGTTTTGATGGTGCGGAAGCCGGACTCCAGCACCGCGGCGATCATATCCTTGGTGGTGGTCTTGCCCACGCTGCCGGTCACCCCCACCACACGGGGGCTGAACTTTGTCCGGTACCAGGCCGCGATGTCCAAAAGGGCCCGCAGGGTATCGGGGACCCTCAGGACCCGGTCCCGAGGCCAGGGGCCGTCCTTATGCGCCAGAACGCACTCGGCGCCGTGCTCCAGGGCTTTTTCGATAAAGGTGTGCCCGTCAAAGCGCTCCCCTTCGATAGCTACAAAGAGGCTGCCGGGGCCCGCCTCCCGGGAATCGGTACAGATCTCCCGTATCTCGCCCTCCCGGGTGCAGGGCGCCCCCAGAGCCTTTGCAAGCTCGCTGATTTTTACTGTTTCCACTGGTTCGACCACCCTAAGCTGAAAATTTGTTTCTGTCCGGCAAGGCTGACAAGGCCCGCCCCGCACACATCCCTATTTGTCCTTCAGGAGCTCCTCCACCACCACTTTTTCATCAAAATAGATGGTTTCGTCGTGGAGGACCTGATAATCCTCATGGCCCTTGCCGGCCAGGAGCAGGATATCCCCGGGTTTGGCGTTGTCCAGGGCCCATACGATAGCCGCATACCGGTCCGGAATGATGCGGTAAGGTGTTTTAAAGCGGTCCAGGCCCGGCTTTGCGTCGTTTATGATCTGGAGCGGGTCCTCGTCCCGGGGGTTGTCAGAGGTGAGAATGACAAAGTCGGAATATCTGGCCGCCATTTCCGCCATTTGGGGCCGCTTGGATCGGTCCCGGTTGCCGGCGCAGCCAAAGAGGGTGACCACCCGCCCGGTGGCGTATTCCTTTACGGCGCTGATCATCTTCTCCAGGCCGTCGGGGGTGTGGGCGTAGTCCCGGATAATGGTGTAATCCACATCGGCGGGGATGATCTCCGCCCGCCCGGCAACCCCCGGGCACTCCCGAAGGCCCTTGGCGATATCCGCTGTGGAGACGCCCAGCAGCAGGCAGGCGCCCGCCGCGCCCATGGCGTTGGATACAGAGAACCGGCCGGGCTGCCCGATACGGATGCGTTCAATGATATTGTTGCCCACCAGGATAAAGCTGGTGCCCTTGGCGTCATAAGAAATGTTCTTGGCCGTCAGGTCCGCGTCATTGCGCTCCAGGGAGAAGGTGAAGGCCTGTTCCCCCAGTTCCTCCGCCAATTTCCGTCCGTGCCCGTCATCCAGGTTGAGCACCGCCCGTTTAGACATGCCAAAAAGGCGCTTCTTGGCCTGGAAGTAGTTCTCCATGGTCTTGTGGTAATCCAGATGGTCCTGGGTGAGGTTGGTAAAAATACCCACCTCGAATTCACATCCATCCAGCCGGTGCTGGTCCAGGGCATGGGAGGAGACCTCCATGACCACATATTCACACCCCGCCTCGGCCATCCTGTCCAGCATGGCGTGGAGCTGGTAGGGGTCGGGGGTGGTGTACTTGGCCGGGAGCTCCATATCCATGATCTCGTTGTGGATCGTGCCCATAAGTCCCACTTTCTTCCCCGCCGCCTGAAGGATGCTTTTAAGAAGGAAGGTGGTAGTGGTCTTGCCGTTGGTGCCGGTGGTCCCGATCAGCTTCAGCCGCCGGGATGGATTATTGAAGTGATTGGCGCAGAGGATGGCATAAGCGCTGCGGCTGTTTTCCACCAGGATCTGGCAGGGCAGCCCCAGGTCACGCTCCGTCACCACAGCGGCGGCTCCTTCCGCCACAGCGGCGGGGGCGGCGTCGTGGCCGTCAAACTTCCCGCCCTTGATGCAGGCAAAGATACATCCCCTTTTGATCTGCCGGGAGTCGTTTGTCACCGTTGTCACGGAGATTTGATCCAGGCCGTCCATATTGGTTGAGTAGGAAATCCCCTGCAAGTAGTCTTGTAATGTCATAAGCCGGACACCCGTTCCCTTTCTTGCTTCGTCCGGGACAGCTTCGTTCCCGGCGTCCGCAGTTATTACAGCAGGCCGCGCGGCGGGCGCTGTAATTGACCATCGGCGGCAGCCCATTGCTGCCAGCTTGCCGCTCCGGCCGCAGTTTCCAATGGCCGTCCGCGGTCATTATAACACAAAACGTGCGCTTTGAAAAATTGCCCTGTTCCTGTCTAGTATGGTTCCAAAAGCCTTTCCATATTCTCCCGGAGTCTCCGGGCCAGGCTCAGTAAATGTTTTGGATAGAGATATCGGCAAAGTCCACGGTGATGAGCGTGCCCCGCAGGACCTCCGTACCGGGCTCTATGGACTGCTTTGCCGCCACGGCGTTGGCGTTCTCCACCCCTACGCCGGTGACCTTGATGTTCAGCCCTGCATTGAGGACCATCTTATTGGCTGCAAGGCCCGTCTTGCCCACCACATCGGGAACGATCACCTTCTCCTGTTCCGACGCCTCGTCAGTAAAGAGGATAACGGTGCTGCCCTGGGGGGCGCTGGAGCCGGCGGCCGGCATCTGGGAGATAACCCGCCCGCCGCCGCCCATGATCTTTGCGTTCAGGTTCTTCCGGGCGATGCTGCCCTGGACGTCGTGGGGAGCGCTGCCCACATAGTTTTCCACCGTCACATCGGCATTTTTCAGTTCTTCCTCGGTGTAGACCTTTTCCACACCCAGGTAGGGCAGGATGTCTGCAAAAACCGCGCCTACCACGGGCGCTGCGATGGTGGAACCATAGGCATTGGTGAGGGAAGGCTCATCCAGCAGGACCAGCACCGCGTACTGGGGATCGTCCATAGGCGCCACGCCGATAAAGGAAAGGATATTTTCGTCCCTGCCCGTCTGACGCTTCAGGTCCAGCTTTTCGGAGGTGCCGGTCTTGCCGCCGATGCGGTAGCCGGGGATATAAGCGTTTTTGCCCGAGCCTTCAGTGACAACACCCTCCAGCAGCTGGCAAACGATCTTGGAGGTCTCCTCGGAAATCACCTGGCGCTTCAGGTTGGGCTGAGTGGTGGAAACGATGTTACCGTCGGGGTCTAGCACCTGCTTCACCACATAGGGCTGGTAGAGGTAGCCGCCGTTGACCGCAGCCGCCACAGCGGTGATCATCTGGATCGGGGTGACCTTGATAGTCTGGCCGAAGGCTGTGGTGGCAAGGTAGCCTTCCGACAGCTTCTGGAGTTGCTCCAGGGAATGGTGAATGCCGTCCGCCTCCCCCGGCAGGTCGATGCCGGTGGTGCCGGCCAGGCCAAAGTTGGCGTAATAGTTAAAGAAATTCTCCGGCCCAATGGCCTCGCCCATCATCATAAAGGCGGGGTTGCAGGAGTTCTGCACCGCCTGGGCCAGGGACTGATGCCCATGGCCGCCCGCCTTCCAGCAATGCTTCTTGACGCCGCCCACCACATAGTAGCCGGGGTCGTTGTATGTATGGTTCAGGTCGGTCGCCCCGGTTTCCAGCGCGGTGGAGACCGTAATGATCTTAAAAACAGAGCCCGGCTCATAGGGTTCGGAGATACATTTATTGTTCCACTGGAGGAACTGGGCCGCTTCCTTGGCTTTGCGGTAGGCAGCCTGCTCCTCCTCCGTCCCCTGGGGCATGGCCTCCACAGCCTCCCGCGTCGCCGTGTTGGCGATGGTCAGCGGCTCATTGGGGTCAAAGTCAGGCATGGTGGTCATGGCCAGGATAGCCCCGGTCTTAACATCCATGACGATACCCGCCGCCCGGTTCTTGACGCCGTGCTCGATGACGGCGGTGCGAACATGCTTGTCAAGCATATGCTGCACTGTCTCGTCAATGGTCAGCACAATGCTGTTGCCGTCCTCCGCCTCATACATATCGGTATATTCCAGAGGCATGTCGGTGCCCTGGGCGTTCTTGGCGGACACCATCTTGCCCGGCGTGCCGCTGAGGACATTGTTGTACTTGGCCTCCAGGCCGTAGGAACCCTGGTTTTCATCGTTGACAAAGCCAAGGACCGTGGAAGCCAGGGTTCCGTAGGGATAGTACCGCTTGCTGTCCTCCACCAGATAGACGCCGCCGATCTTGTTTTCGCTGGCAAAGGCCAGCACCTGATCAGCCACTTCTTTTTCCACCTTTTTTTTGACGATCTGGTGGTAATTTTTCTTGTTTTTGGCTTTTTCGATGACAAATTCCCGATCCACGCCTAGGATTTCGTCCAGGCCGTCGGCCAGGAGCTCCGCCTGTTCGTCGGTGATGTCCGCCGGGGAAAAGACCACCGTCCACACGGTGGCGGACACCGCCAGCTTTTTCATATTGGCGTCATAGATGGTGCCCCGGTTGGCGGTGATGGAGGTGGTGCGCAGCTGCTGGGAGATGGCCTTTTGCTGATAAAAATCCCCTTTGACGATCTGGATGTTATATAAGCTGTATACGACGGCTCCAAAGCCGACGACGGTCAGGAGAAGTGCCGCCGTCAGGAGGCGAAGGCGGATATTGTTTCCCGGCAGTTTCGACATACTCAGCGCCTCCTTTCTCATACTGCGTCCGATGCGGTCACAGGGCAAAAGTGCCCTAACAGAAAACTAAGAGCTAAGAATTATCCTCTTACCTCTCAGTCCTCTCATAATCTCATTATATTTTACTTGATATTCAGGTATTCCACAACCTCCCGCAGCCATTTCTTCAGCTGCTGCTCCGGCGTCCGGTCCGGCGCCTTATCGGTCTTCTCTATCTTGTCGCTTTCGCCAAGCTGGATGTAAGTGATCTGATACTTGTCCACCTTTCCCATGGCCAGGTTGGATGTGGCGTACTCCTCCACTGCCTTGACGGAGGTGGCGCTTTCCAGCTTGGACTGGAGGAGCACCGTTTCGCTCTTCAGCAGCTCCAGCTCCGCCGTGCTCTGGCTCAGCTGGTCGCCCAGCTCGATCATGACCACATTGGTGTAGATGGAAAGGGAGACCAGGGCAACGGTAAGCGCAGTGCAGCAAAACAGCATGAAGGGAGAAACCCGGCGCTGGGGGCGGCTGGTGCGGACTGTTAAGGTGGGGCGCTGTTCCACCTCCGGCACCTCGTACCGGCTCAGGTCATAAAGACGGGCCTGGGTCTGCACGTGGTCCAGCTTTTCAGCAGCATTGCTTTGCATGATGATTTTCTCCTCTCCACGGATGTTTTTGGGTATGACGTTTTGCTGCGGTGTTTATAGCTTCTCGATAATGCGCAGCTTGGCGGACTTGCTTCGGCTGTTGGCCTCCAGCTCCTCCTTGCCGGCTTCGATGGGTTTCTTGTTTACCAGCCTGCCCCGGGGCTTGTTGCCGCAGACGCAGACAGGGAAATCCGGCGGGCAGGTGCAGCCCCTGCACAGGGCGGCAAATTTCTGCTTCACCATCCGGTCTTCCAGAGAGTGGAAGGTGATGATGACAAACCTTCCGCCCGGGGCGATCCGGTCAAAGGCCACGTCCAGGCACCGGGACAGGTTGTCCAGCTCGCTGTTGACCGCGATCCGGATGGCCTGAAAGGTGCGTTTGGCAGGATGGCCGCCTTCATACCGCGCTCCCGGCGGGATAGCCTGGCGGATCAGCTCCGCCAGCTGCCCGGTGGTCTCCACCGGCGCCTTCTGCCGGGCGTAATTGATCTTTTTGGCGATGGCCAGGGCGTACTTCTCTTCCCCAAACTCCCGGATGATCCGCGCCAGGGAGCTGACGTCATAGCCATTGACGATGTCATAAGCGCTTGTCCCCTGCTGGGTCATCCGCATGTCCAGCGGGGCGTCGCTGATGTAGGAAAACCCGCGTTCCGGCGTATCCAGCTGATAGGAGGAGACTCCCAGGTCCAGCAGGATACCGTCCACTGCGTCCACCCCCAGCCTGTCCAGGACCGCAGGGATCTCGGCATAATCGCTCTCCACCACTTGGGCCCAGGGGTATGGCTTCAGGCGGCTTGAGGCCGCTTCTACGGCGGTGGGGTCCTTATCCAGGGCAATGAGCCTGCCCCGGGCAGTCAGCCTTTTGGCAATCTCGCAGGAATGCCCTGCGCCGCCGGCAGTGCCGTCGATGTATGTTCCGTCAGGCCGGATATTCAGCCCTTCCAGGCACTCGTTGAGGAGCACCGGGATGTGGTGAAATTCCATTTTCCCCATCCTTTCCGGCCGGGAGCTTGTCCCTTACTCAGAAGTCCTGCATTTCGTCGATGGCTTCCGCCATCATCTCGGCGGTGAGGCTCTCGGTACAGTCTTCCCATCTTGCCTTGTCCCAGATTTCGGCCCGTTCCGATGCGCCGGTGACGATAACGTCCTTATCCAAATGGGCATACTCCCTCAGGTGGCCGGGAATGACCACCCGCCCCTGCTTGTCCGGCTCCACCTCCACGGCGCTTGCAAAAAAGAACCGCTGGAGGAACCGCGCTTTGGAGACCGGCTGGCGGTTGATCTTTTCCTCCAGGTGCTTCCACTGGTCGAAGGAGTAGACCGCCAGGCATTCATCCAAGCCCTTGGTGATGATGAACCTTTCTCCCAAGTCTTCCCTGAGGCGGGCGGGAAAATTCAAGCGGCCCTTGAGATCGATGCTGTGTTCAAACTGGCCGATGAGCTTTCCGTTCGCCTCCTTTCTCAGGGAAAATTAACCACTGTTCACCACTTTTAACCACCAATGTCTAAATTATACTCTATCACAGTTATAAATGCAAGGTATTTTTCATCCTTTCTCACGACAAATTTCCCTTGCAAACCCGCACGAACAAAGGTTTTGCAGCCAAAAAGGCCCCCTGCCGGTCCGTTGACCGGCAGGGGGCCTGCATCGGGTACTATTTGTACTAAAAGCGCTGATCCTCAGGCTTTGGAGGGCGCACGGGCTCGGGGCGCACCTTGGAGGCCCGGGCGGAATCCTGGGCGGAATTCTTCAGCGCCTGGCGGGTGGTGCGCACATCGGTGAGGGACCTCTCCAGGGCCTCCTCGGTGGAGCGGAGCATATTCTCGGAAAAATCATAGGCCGCCTGCTTCATCTCCCGCGCCCGGAGATTGGCCTGGGTCAGGGCCTCGGTGGCCCGGGAGGTGGAGGTGCTTGTCAGCTCATTGGACTGGGCGGTGGCCCGAGCGATGATGTCGCTGGCCTTCTGGTTGGCTTCGTTGAGCATGGCAAGGGCCTTGGCGTTGGCCTGCCGGACAATGGTATCCTGATCCACCAGGGTCTTTGCCCGTTCCTCCGCCTTGCGGATCAGCTCCTCGGCTTCCCGCTTGGCCAGGGCCAGGATCTCATTGCGGTCCGCCACCACGGCCTTGGCCTGCTTGATCTCGGTGGGCATGTTCAGGCGGATGTCATCGATGAGGTCGCGCACCTTGTCGGCGTCCACCACACAGCGTCCGCCGGACAGAGGCAGGCTCCAGGAATTTTCCAGGAGCTCGTCCAAGTTGTTGAGGATCACATCTATGTTTGCCATGCGTCTCTTCCTTTCCCGTTACTTTTTCCGCAGCTTATCCCGTATTTCCTCCAAAAGGCAGGCTGGGACAAAGCAGGAGATATCCCCGCCCAGGCCTCCCACCTGCCGCACGATGCTGGAGCTCAGATACATATTCCGGGGGCTGGGGGTAAAAAAGATGGTCTCGCAGTCCGGATACAGCTTGTGGTTGGTCATAGCCATCTGGAACTCATACTCAAAATCGGACACGGCCCGCAGGCCTTTGATGATGGCGCAGGCACCGTGGTCCCGGACATAGTCCACCAGCAATCCGTCAAAATATTCCACCTCCACATTGGGCAGGTCCGCCGTGGCCTTGCGGATCATCTCCTGCCGCTCCTCCGGGGTAAAATAATTTTTCTTCTCCTGGTTGGCGGCCACCAGGACGATGACCCGGTCAAACAGCCCGCTGGCCCTCTGGATGATGTCCAGATGGCCGTTGGTGATGGGATCGAAGCTGCCGGGGCATATTACTGTTTTCATCACGCTGTCTCCTCTTTGCTGCGGTAGGCCGTCAGTTTGATCTTTCCATAGCGGTATTCTTTCTTTTTGACAAAGCCTCCGGCCTCCTCAGGCAGATCCTCCGTCTTGGAGGTCTCGCACAGGATGATGCCCCCCGGGTTCATTTTGGGGGCAAGAAGAGGCAGCGCGGCTTCCGCCAGGCCCTTGTGGTAGGGCGGATCAAGCAGGGCGATATCAAATACCTCGTTGGTTGAGCGGAGAAAAGCGGCAAAATCCATGGCCGCCACCCGGCTGTTCCTGGCAAGGCCGGTGGTCTGAAGGTTCTGCCGGGTCACATCCTGGGACTCGCGGGACTGGTCCACAAAAACGCAATACCGCGCGCCCCGGCTCAGAGCCTCGATGCCCAGCTGGCCCGATCCGCAGAACAGGTCCAGAACATTGGCGCCCTCCACCTCAAATTGGATGATGCTGAACATGGCTTCCTTGACCATATCCGTGGTGGGACGGACATCCAGTCCCTCCAGGGTAACCAGCTTACGGCCCCGGGCCGTACCGGTGATCACTCTCAATACAGGGTCCTCCTGGTTCATTTCAATGGATTTTCTCAGCACCGGCTGACGGCGGCCCCCGCGCCAAAGGCGGGAAAATCCTTGTCAAACAGTGCTATTTCTTTCATCTTAAAGAGTCATGCCCCCGCTGTCAATCATTTTCGTGCAAAAAGGCATGTAATTTTTGGGCCGCAGCCTTGTTCATCCCCTTGACCGCAGCCAGCTCCTCCACCGTGGCAGCCTTCATGGCCTTGTTGGTTTTGAAGTGGCGGTACAGGGCGTTGACCCTGGCCTCGCCTATCCCATCAACTTCCAGTAGATGGGCGGTAAGGCTGTTTTTCTTGTGGCTTTTCCGGGAAAACTCGATGGAATAGCGGTGCACCTCGTCCTGGATGCCGGTGACCAAAGCAAAAACGCTCCGGCTGGCGGCAATGGCGATCTCCTGGTCCGCCCCGGTGACAGCCCTGGTGCGGTGCTTGTTGTCCTTAACCATGCCAAAGACCGGGATATGCACCCCGTAGCGCCGCAGCACCTCTTCGGCCACGGCCACATGGGCGGCCCCGCCGTCGATGAGCCACAGGTCGGGCAGCCGCTGGAAGCCGTCCTCAGCCCCGCCCTTTTCCTGATGCTCCAGATACCGCAGCACCCTGCGGGAGAGCATCTGGTCCATGGCGGCATAGTCGTCAGGCTGGTTCTGTTCCCGGATGGTAAATTTCTTATACAGCTTTTTCTCAGGGCGGCCGTTTTCAAAGACCACCATTCCCCCTACGATGGTCTGTCCGCCAT
>JAEXZK010000206.1 GCA_023451415.1 Bacillota bacterium
TCGAAGGTGTTGTCCTCCAGATTCTTCTCGGCCATAGCATAGAGGTTGTGGTGAACCTCCTGCAGCAGGGACTGCACGGCGCTCTCCAGGTCGGACAGGGGTACGAAGGTCTTTTCGCCGGTGTCACGGCGGGCGATGCAGCACTGCTGCTTTTCCATATCCTTGGGGCCGATCTCCACACGCAGGGGCACGCCCTTCATCTCATACTGGGCAAATTTCCAGCCGGGGGACTGCTCGCTGTCGTCCATCTTCACCCGCAGCTCCAGCGCCGTCAGACGGTCCCGCAGAGCCGCCGCAGCGTCCAGCACGCCGGGCTTGTGCTGGGCCACCGGCACCACCACCACCTGAATGGGAGCAATGGCCGGCGGCAGCACCAGACCGTTGTTGTCGGAGTGGGTCATGATGCAGGCGCCGATGAGGCGGGTGGTGCTGCCCCAACTGGTCTGGAAGGGATACTGCAGCTTGTTGTCCCGGCCGGTGAAGGTCACGTCGTAGGCACGGGAGAACTTGTCCCCGAAATAGTGGCTGGTGCCGGACTGCAGTGCCTTGTGGTCCTTCATCATGGCCTCGATGGTGTAGGTGGCCTCGGCCCCGGCAAACTTCTCCTTCTCGGTCTTGCGGCCCTTGACCACGGGGATGGCCAGGTACTTCTCGCAGAAGTCGGCGTAAACGCCCAGCATCCGCTCGGTCTCGGCCATGGCCTCCTCGGCGGTCTCGTGCATGGTATGGCCTTCCTGCCACAGGAACTCCGCAGACCGGAGGAAGGGGCGGGTGGTCTTTTCCCACCGCACCACGGAGCACCACTGGTTGTAGAGCTTGGGCAGGTCCCGGTAGGAGTTGATGATATGGGAATAATGCTCGCAGAAGAGAGTCTCGGAGGTGGGCCGGACACAGAGGCGCTCGCTCAGCTTCTCGCTGCCGCCCTGGGTGACCCAGGCCACCTCGGGGGCAAAGCCCTCCACGTGGTCCTTTTCCTTCTGGAGCAGGCTTTCGGGGATGAAGATGGGCATATAGACGTTCTCATGGCCGGTGGCCTTAAACATGCCGTCCAGGATGCGCTGGATGTTCTCCCAGATAGCATAGCCGTAAGGCCGCAGGATCATGCAGCCCCGGACGCTGCCATAGTCCACCAGCTCGGCTTTTTTGACCACGTCGGTGTACCATCTGGCAAAGTCCACCTCCATGGAGGTGATGTCTTCCACAAATTTTTTCTGTTCCGCCATTTTCTCTGTCCGCCTTTCAGGGATCTTTTTCAAATATCTTGTTTGGCATCGTTCAGGTATGATTGCGCGCCGGGGAGATGCCGGGCTCGTTTACCGCGCCCTGCCTTCCGCCCTCCTCCGGAAAAGCCCCCCGCGGGGGCAATGGGGAAAGCCGCCGGATGATGGGGCGTCTGCGCCGCCCAAGCGGGGCCGGGCGCAGCCTGTGACAGCCGCTCTGTGGCTATTATACCAATCACAGCCCGGAATTACAAGAAAAAAGGCGCGGCAACAGCCGCACCCTTTAACACCGGCCCAAGGGCCGGGAACAGGATCACTCGTCCACCCGTTCTTCCAGGTACTTGACCATGTCTTCCACGGTGCGCACGCCTTCCAGCGCCTCGTCCGGGATTTCAATATCAAATTCATCTTCAAAGCTCATGACAAGATCCACGATGTCCAGCGAATCGGCGCCCAGATCATCCACAATGTCAGTGGCGGGGGTGATCTCCTCTACGTCAGCGTCCAACTGCTCTGCCAAGATCGCGGCAACCTTCTCAAAAATCATCTGCATTAACTCCTTTTTATAGTCTGGTCAATGACCCTATGATAGCTTGTTTTTTGTAAGTTGGCAAGTGGTTTCTACAAAGTTTTATTCCCCGATTTGCTGGAACTTTTCCTCTCTTTCTTGTTGGAATGCACAAAATCCCGAAGATAGCTGGGGATTTTCGCCCTTGGGTACTGTTTCTGCACCTCTTTGCATATCTTTGTGCAGCAAAAAAGCCCTTCCGCTGCACATACTAACAGACGGTCCCTCTGCGGACCAATCCACCGGAAAGGAATGCTGAAACATGTTTCAAAAGCTTACAAGCCTTCTTCTCGCCCTCTGCCTGGCCGCCGGGCTGGCGGCCTGCGGAGGCGGCAATTCTTCCACTTCCTCGTCCTCTGCCGGCTCCGGCAGTTCCCAAAGCCCCTCCAGCTCTTCCAGCCTTCTGGAAGCTGACTTCAAAACCCTGCTGGACGATATCTACAAGGGTTATGAGGACGTCATGGGCGTTCAGGACATCGAGGGCGACGCCGCAGCCGATATCCTTGGCCTGGAGGAAGGGACGTACGACCAGCTGGCCGCCCGGCAGTCCCTGGCCCGGTTCAACATCGGGGACGTTGTCATTGTCCGCCCCACCGAGGGCAACACGGAAGCCGTCAAGGAAAAGCTGGAAGCCTACCGCAAAAGCAAAGAGGAGCTCTTCCAGAACTACAACGTGGGCGGAGACTACGAGAAGGCGCAGAACGCCGAAATCTACGAGCAGGGCGGATATGTGGTCCTGGTGATGTTTGGCGACAACGAGCCCGCCAAAAAGCTTATCGACGGGCTGCTGGGCAAATAACCGGCGCAGCTTCACCGGCCCTCCGATTTTATTCGGAGGGCCTTTTGTTCGCTTTGTTTTCCTTTTGCTCGGCCCGGCGGGGCCGTGGTCCTTGGCGTGCCGGGCCGTCCGGGGAAGATTTGGCAGCGCCGTGCGCCGCTACTGGTTCACCTGCTTTTTGTCCGTTCTCCCCACAAGATAATCCAGGGAAACATGGAAAGCCTCTGCGATTTTAATCAGGATTTCCAGCTTGGGCTCCCGGGTCATCAACTCATAATTCTGATATTTTTTTCAAACACCAACAAATGTTGGTATATTGTTTGAAAAAATCCTGTATACTGTTCGTAGCAAAAATAGTTGTTCAAAAAATTGTTTCTTTTATCCCCACGGTCGTGAGCCGGAGCGGTCTTGTTGCAGCAGGACAGGGGGAGCTTTTGGCGGCACACCAGCTCCCTCGTTCCGGCCCGCGTCCGCGGGGATAAGCACAGCCAAAAAGCAGCCCGGAGCCAGTGGCTCCGGGCTGCTTTGCTCATGCTTATTTTTCCGCGTCCTTGTTGAAGAAGCGGTCCCTCCTGCGGTAGGAGGTGTGGAGGATCTGGTGGGCCACATGGCTGCCCGGCTTCTTAAAGAAAGAGGCATAGATCTCCTTAAGCACCGGGTTCTCGTTGGACTTGCGCAGGGGCAGGTCCCGGTCCTCCTGATAGAGGGCCGCCGCCCGCAGGCTCTTCAGATCCACCCAATTGCGGACGCTGGCGGGCTGGACAGGCTGGCCGCCGCCGTTGACACAGCCGCCGGGGCAACCCATGATTTCAATAAAGTGGTAGGTCTTCTCGCCGCTGCGGACGCTGTCCAGCAGCTTCTTGGCGTTGGCAAGGCCGGAGGCAACAGCCACATTGAGGGAATAGGGGCCCACCTGGTAGGTGGCTTCCTTGATGCCCTCGGTGCCCCGGACCTCGGCAAACTCCACCTCAGCGGCATTTTCGCCGGTGATCCATTCCCGCGCGGTGCGCAGAGCGGCTTCCATAACGCCGCCGGTGGCGCCGAAGATGGCCGCCGCACCGGTGGAGGTGCCCAGGGGTGCGTCAAACTCCTCATCGGGGAGGCTGACAAAGTCGATACCGGCGCGGTCGATCATCCGGGCCAGCTCCCGGGTGGTGAGGGCCACATCCACATCAGGATAGCCGGAGGCAGCCTCGTCCTCACGGGCGACCTCAAACTTCTTGGCGGTGCAGGGCATGATGCCCACCACAAAGAGGTCCTTGGGGTCGATGCCCATTTTCCGGGCGTACCAGGTCTTGGCCAGGGCGCCGAACATCTGCTGAGGGCTCTTGCAGGTGGAGAGGTTCTCCACAAAGTCGGGGTAGTAATGCTCGCAGTAATTGACCCAGCCGGGGGAGCAGGAGGTAATCATAGGCAGGGTGCCGCCGTTCTTGACCCTCTCCAGGAACTCGTTGGCTTCCTCCACGATGGTCAGGTCGGCCGCGATGTCGGTATCAAATACGCCGTCAAAGCCCAGACGGCGCAGGGCGGCAACCATTTTGCCCTTGACGTTGGTGCCGACGGGCATACCGAAGGCCTCGCCCAGGGTGACGCGGATGGAAGGCGCGGTCTGGACCAGGACATGCTTCTTGGGGTCGTTAATGGCGCGCCACACGTCCTTGGTGTTATCCTTTTCAGCGATGGCGCCGGTGGGGCAGACCACCACGCACTGGCCGCAGGAAACACAGGCCACATCCCCCAGGTCGGAGTCAAAGGCGCAGCC
>JAEXZK010000045.1 GCA_023451415.1 Bacillota bacterium
GGTCGGCTGCCATATTTTATATAGCTTGCCTGCGGCAAGCTATATAAAACGGCCATGCGGCGGTTCTGTCCGCCGCGGCCTTGAGATCTCAGCGCACACCGTCAGAGACGGTGTATGCGCGTAAAAACGGCCCCATGGGCACGGCAGCGCCCACGGAGCCCGATTTAAGGATGCACACACAGACGGAGCCAGCTGCGTTACAACTGCCTTCTAATCATCATCTTGGCTGCCATCGTCACTATTGTCATCATCCCGGTCATCCTCATCATCGTCTGTGTCATTGTCTTGGCCATCCTCAATATCGTCATCGCCTGTGTCGTCACTGCCGTCGTCCTTATCGTCAGCATCGCCCTGATCATCTTGATCATCGTCATTGTCCTGATCATCTTGATCGTCGGCGCCATCGTCCCGGTCGTGATCTTCATCATCGGCGTCCGGGTTATCGTCATCATCGGCGGGATGCAGAGGAACGATCACTTCCTGACCGGGCTCACTGTGGGAAGAAGAAGGGGTGTCCGGCTGGATGACAGGGATTGTCACCACGGAAACACTGTTCTGGAGATGTACTTCCAGCTCCAGCACAAGCAGCTCCTCTGTGGCGCTCTTCCACCCCGCATGGGAGGAATCCACCGTCAGGGATATCTTTCCGCCTTCTTGCAGGTACCCCATCTGGACGGCGCGGTCGGCCAGCTCGTCGGACAGGACGTCCACCTTCTTGCCAAAAGTGCCCACTCCGGCCACGAGGACTTCTCCGTCCTCATTGAGCCCTTCCAGATCCACCACATAGCCCAGGCGGTTTACCGACATCATCACATCGGGGTTGATCTGCATCCGCACGGTCCCAAAGGGGTTGAGGAGGAACTGCCAGGCTCCCAAAAATACCAGGCAGAAGCAGGCCGCCGCCGCGATAAAGGGGGCGAACCGGCCGCTCCGCGGCTGGCTTGCGCTCTCCGGGACCTGGATTTCTATGACCCGCTCCACCCGCTGGCCCACCTCATAATTCAGGTTTGCCACCTTTAAGAAGCGCCCCTGTTCGTCCAGGACCACCGCATAGCTGGCGTGGCATTCCATCACCAAGTAACTCATGCCTGCCGTCCTCCTTTCCCCGGGGACATCTGCCGCAAATGTCCCCGAATAATCTCAAATCCATTGGTGTACGCCAGCAGGAGGGCCATCATATACTTCCTGTGCCGCTCCAATGTTTTGCGCTCCACCCCTGAGCCCGCCGACAGCTGGCTCAGGGGCAGCTTTTTGCTGGCTGTCAGGCCCTCCAGCAGCTGAGGGTGCTCCTTGGCATAGGCCAGGGCCCGGTGGCAGGCTGTCAGCGTGCGGTCCTGACGGGGGCAGTTGTCGGCGATATCGGTCAGCTCCAGGCCGTACTCCGCCAGGGCCTTGGCAAACTCCAGGATCTCCGTCCTGGCCGAAGCCTGCCCCACCCGCTCGGCAATATCATCCCGGCCGGTATCCATCTGCTCCAGCAGTGAACGCCCTTCATCGCCGTCCCCTTCCCGCTGATCCAGGGACAGGGTTTGGGAATAGCGCTGCTCCCTGCGGCAGTAATCGATGAGCCGGCTGCGGATGGTCATGGCCGCAAAGGGGAGGAATGCGCCTCTGCCCCTGCGGTACGCCAGCGCCGCCTCGTGGAAGGCGAGCATCGCGATGGACAGCTCGTCATCCCGCCCTTCCAGCGGGATGCGGTGGATGAATTTAGCCGTCTCGCCTTTGATGAAAGGGAGATAGCTTCGCACCAGCTGGTCCGCAGCCCGGCTGTCCTCCTTGGCCGCGCAGACCTGGGCGATGATCTCGTGTTCCTGTGTCATGGCTACACTCCTGCTTAAATATAGATTACGGATGGGAGCCGGAATTTTCGGGGTCGGAAGGGAAATAAACGGGGGCGGGGAGCAAAAACCTCCCGGCAGCAGCAAACACCGCCCCCGGCGGCGGATACCGTTGAGGGCGGTGTTTTGTTTGGATCACTTGGCGTAGCTGTCAAAGTATCCCTGAACATAGACAAAAGGGGTGCCCTTATCGCCGCTGCCCGAGGTCAGGTCGCAGAGGGAGCCTATGAGGTCGGTGAGGCGGCGGGGAGTGGTGCCCTGGGATTCCATCTTGCCCACAAGGTCCGCTTCCTTCTGGAGAATATAGGCGGAGATGGCCTCCTTCAGCTCCTGGCCGCGGAGATGCGCAAACTGGTTATCCGCCAGGTATTTCAGCTTTACCTCGTTGGGCTGGCCCTCCAGGCCGGGGGTGTAGCCGGGGGAAACCACCGGATCGGCCAGCTCCCAGATCTTGCCCACAGGATCCTTGAAGGCGCCGTCGCCGTAGACCATCACTTCCACATTCCTGCCGGTGGCGGCCAGCATCTTGGCCTGAACCTCCAGCGCAAAGGCGCGGCAGTCCCGGGGGAAGAGCTTGATCCGCTCCTCAGTGGCCTTGTTGGAGCCCAGGAGCCCATAGTCGGCGTTGTAGCCGCTGCCGTCCACCGGGGCGGTAAGGATCTCGTCCATCCCCAGGACGATCCGGCCGCCGGCCGCCTTCAGCAGGCGCTTGGTGCGGGCCCGGGTGTGGATATCACAGGTCAGGACCTTGTCGGTGTATTTGAGGATGTCCGCGGGGCGGTTGGAGAAATAGATCTCGACCTGAGCTCCCGCATCCTGGATCAGCTCTTTGTAAAAGTCGATGTAATCCACACCGGTAAAGGGATGAAGGATCCGGCCGAACTTTTCCCGGAAGTCCGCTTCGGTAAGGACATCGCGGTAAGGGTCCACCCCCGCCTTATCCAAAAGGTCCAGATCCACCAGATGGTTGCCCACCTCGTCGGAGGGATAGCTGAGCATAAGGACGATCTTATCGGCGCCTTTGGCGATGCCCCGCAGGAGGATGGAGAAGCGGTTGCGGCTGAGGATGGGGAACAGCACGCCCACGGCGCCGCCGCCAAACTTGGCCCGGACGTCGGCGGCCACCTGATCCACAGTGGCATAGTTGCCCTGCGCCCTGGCCACCACCGCCTCGGTGACAGCGATGACGTCCCGGTCACGGACAGCGATATTCTCCGACCCCAGGGCGGCCAGCACAGAATCCACCACAATGGTGCTCAGGTCGTCCCCCTCCCGGATGATAGGGGCCCGTATGCCCCGGGCCACGGTGCCAATGAGTCTTTCCATAGGTGATACCTCTTTCTCAGTTTGTAAAAACGGCCGTAGGGCCGGATACGCGCAAATTTATATGCAGGCCGCCATGCCTGCGCCGTTGTACCGGCGTTATTTGTCCCCGGGCCTTGTGGGCCTGCTCATTTGGTGAGGCTGTAGCTGAAGTCGATCAGCCCGAATACCTTTTCCTTTGGGCAGGAGCCGTCAAGCAGAACCGTAATCCAATGCTCTTTGTTCATATGATAAGCTGGGAGGATCCCGGCTTCTGATCTGAGGGAACCGATTAGGATTGGATCGCATTTTAAAAGGAGCACGTCCATCAGTTCGCGGCCGGGGAGATTCAGCTTGTCTGCCGTGATATTCACAATCGCGGCAAACCATTTTCGGTTGCTTCTGTGCCGCAAAATCGCATAATCAGGCGTTCTCGCCCACGGATAATCCGGTTCGATATTATATGTATCCTTCACATAGATAAAAATCTCATCACGATGTATCACGGCTATCGCCCCTTTGCAGAACAGAGCCCCCTCCGCAAGTTCCCGTTGGCCGGCTGCACTGGGTCCGCCGGGCGGTGAACCCTGTATGAAATCCCAACCGCCGCTGGCAAACCCGCCAGCCGAAAGGTTCTCTGCCGTTAAGCCCTCTTCGTATTGCTTCTTATCAAGCATTTCGCAAGCCGGGGCGGCGGTGGCGCACAAAAAACAGCTCACCGAGCTATTTTTGACATCGTCTCTTGCAGGATTTCTCCATAACAATTATAATGGCAATGGACACATTAGTAAAGTGCCTGCCGGCAGATGTATCCATTAAGTTTTCTAATGCCGTACTAAAGCAAAACTGCCGCTGGAAGGAGGAGCGCCCTGTGAGCATCAAGCTGGAGCTTTACCGCGTATTCAAGGAGGTTGCCGAGGAGGGCAGTGTCTCCGCGGCGGCAAAAAACTTATATATCTCTCAGTCCGCAGTGAGCCAGACCATCAAACAGCTGGAGGAACAGCTGGACGTCCGGCTCTTCACCCGGGGCACCCGGGGCGTCACCCTCACCAGCGAGGGCGCCATCCTGTACGACTATGTCCGCAGCGCCATCAGCCTCATCGAACACGGCGAAGAAAAAATTGCCCAGACCAAAAGCCTCCTGCTGGGGGAGCTGGTCATCGGCGCCAGCGACACCATTACCAGCTGCTTCCTCCTCCCCTATCTGGACCAGTTCCATTCCAGCTACCCCAGCATCAAGCTCCGGGTCCTCAACGGCACCAGCCCCGAGGTCATCGCCCTGCTCAAGTCGGGCAAGGTGGACCTGGCCTTTGCCAACCTCCCTCTGGAGGACAGCGCCTTGTCCATCCGCCGGTGCTTTGATATCCAAGATGTCTTTGTGGCCGCCGACGGCTATCGCGGCTGCCCGCCAGACAAGGTGTTTACCCCCGGTGAGCTGGCCAAGCTCCCTATCATCCTCCTGGAGAAAAAGTCCAACTCCCGGCAGTACATTGACAGCTATTTCATCCAGAACGGCGTCCCGGTCACCCCGGAGATAGAGCTGGGTTCCCACGCCCTCCTCCTTCAGCTGACCCGTATCGGCCTGGGCGTCTCCTGCGTCATCCGGGAGTTTGCCGCAGAGCCGCTGCGCCGGGGGGAGATCCGCGAGCTGAAGGTGGACCCGCCCATCGCCCCCCGCAGCGTGGGGGCTGTCTCCCTGCAGGGGGTGTCCGCCAGCGCAGCCTGCCGGCGCTTTCTGGAGATCATCGGCTGCTAGGGGCCGCCCAAAAAAGCATCGCCTTTTTTCACAAGCGGCCTCCGTGTTCAAAGGCCTGGGCCGCGGAGGGCCTCTGCGTTTTTTGCTCCGCGCTTCGCCGCCTGCGGAAGGCCCGGCGGCTCCCCCGCTTTAAACATGCCCTGAACCTCCAACAATACAGGAAAGGAGCACCTCGCCTATGCAAGAACCCCTGGTCAGCATCATCGTTCCCGTCTACAACGCCGCGCCCCACCTGGCCGCCTGCATCCAGAGCATCCGCCGCCAGCGGTACGACAACCTGGAGATCCTGCTGGTCAACGACGGCAGCCAGGATGTCAGCCTGCCCATCTGCGACATGTACGCCCGGACGGACAGCCGCATCACCGTCCTCAACAAGCCCAACAGCGGCGTCTCCGCCACCCGCAACACCGCCATTGAGGTGGCCCGGGGGGATTATCTCCAGTTTGCCGACAGCGACGACTGGCTGGACCCCAACGCCACCCGCCTGATGGTGGAGCGGGCCCTGGAGACGGACAGCGACCTGGTCATCTCCCACTACTGCCGGGTGGATGGGGACAGGATCACCGTCCACGGCTTTCTGGAGGAGACGGGCGTGCTTTCCCAGCGGGATCTGGCCCGCCAGCTGATGGAGGAGCCCGCCAGCTTCTACTACGGCGTCATGTGGAACAAGCTCTATCGCCGCAGCATCATCGAGGAGCACGGCATCCGCTGCAACGAGGAGTTCATCTGGAGCGAGGACTTCCTTTTTAATCTGGAATATATCCGCTATGCCCAGCGGTTCTGCGCCCTCCAGACCCCTATCTATTACTACCGCAAAAATGAAAAGAGCATCACCGCCACCCAGATCAACCTGGTGAACCTGGTCAAGACCAAGACGGGGCTCTTTCCCTACTACAAGGAGCTATACAGCGACATCGGGCTCTATGAGCAGTACAAAGCGCAGATTTACAAATATCTCATCGCCAGCGCCGAGCACGGATGACAAAAAAGAACCGGGCAAAGGGCTCATCAGGGGTGTTTTTCCCTGATGGCAAAGCAGCGGGAATTTTTCGTTTTCTGCCGCTTTTCTTACAAGGGCGGACGCCCGGCAGACGGGACGCCCGCCCCACATCGCGCTCCCGGCAGGATCTGTTGCGCGGCGTAGCGGAAGATGCTGTAATCATAAAAATATACGGCCTGGCATTGGCACGGCAAATCAAAATTTGCGGAGGTATATCACTATATGGGAAATATGATTGGATACTGCGGACTGGACTGTGAAAAATGCGACGCCTATCTTGCAACAATCCATGATGACCAGGCGCTGCGTGAAAAAACCGCGAAGCTCTGGGCCGAGCTGAATAACGCGCCCATTCTCCCTGAGCATATTAACTGCGAAGGCTGCCGTGCCGATGGAGTGAAAACCGTATATTGCGACAGCCTTTGCGGTATTCGCCAGTGTGCGTTAAAAAGGGGTGTGGCGACATGCGGCAGCTGCCCGGAGCTGAAAGAATGTCCGACTGTTGGAATGGTCATTTCAAACAACCCCGATGCACTGAAAAATCTGAAGGGATAGGCTGCATGGCTTGACCGTTCCCGATTTGGCGGGATGATTGGTTTTTGCGCGGTCATTATCAAAATAAGCCGAAAATTGTGCAGATAAAAGGCGGTAAGCACGGTTTGAAACCCATGCTCACCGCCTTTTTTTAATTGTTTTTATAAATGGCTGCCAGGGCCGGCCCCTTTTCCATTTACCGCTGGACGGAGTCCGCCAAGGCAAAGATCTCGGGGAGCTCAGGCAGCTGCCGGGCGGTGAATATATCCTGGGGCAGAGGGCTTTTGAAGCCCCAGTCGGTGTTGACGAACCGTCCCTGGAGGACAACATAAAGCTTATCCCCCACCAGGCCCACCAGGACGGGGCTCCCCGCCGTCTCGCGGATATTGCGGATGTGCCGGGTGACGGCAGGCGCCAGAAGCTCCGCCGCGGCCTCGGGGTCCACGGCGTAGACATAGAACTTCTCAGCAAGCTCCCCGTCGCCGATCTCCACCGGAGACATGGTTTTTTTGTGCTCGAAGAAGCGCTCCGCCTCCGACTCCTTCAGGAAGTCCTTGGAGATGATCTCCACGTCGGTGGGGAAGGCGCTGCCGCAGTCCGCCACTGCCATGGTGCCCACTATGTACTCCAGGCTCTTTTTTTCCAGTTTTTCATCGGCATACTGGCGGCGCAGGAGGGAAATGTCCGACTGCTGGAAGGCCCGGCCATTGTGGCTGCCGGTGACGTGTTCCCGGCCCACATAGCCCTTGCCGTCGCTTTTCAGCCACAGCAGGTCGGAGCCTGCAATAACCTCCAGAGGGATGCCCTCCTTTTCCCGGTACTCCAGCCCGGTGACAAAGCCGCCGTAGTTGGATTCAACCACCCGGCGCTTGACGCTGCGGCGGAACTCCTTGATGTTTGGCCGCACCACCAGCACAATGCCCAAAAGCGCCGCCGCCGTCAGGGTAATGCCCACTACGGCGTTCCAAAGATAAAGCAGCACGCCCGCCGTGGCCGCACAATAAAAGATCAAATTAAGCAATTGCAGATTTCTCCGCTTTTTTTCCAGCTCTGTCCATTGTTCCATATATCTGTTCCTCCTATATTTTGTTCGATTTTGGTTTTTGCCCCCTGTGCATCATGCGGGAGCGGCTTCCTCCAGGATAAGGTAATCCTTACCCAGCCGGCCCACGGTGAGGGAGAGGCGCTCTCCCCCGCCAAAGTCCACGGTCACCAGGCAAGGGGCCTGGATCCCGTCTATGTCCTCCTGGGGGGCGCCGGTGGCCAGTGCCGTTACCGACAGGTTCCGGCCCTGGGGCAGCAGGTCCCGGGGGTCACCCTGAAAGTACTTCCGGCGTTCCCGGCTGTCTCCGGCCAGCTCCGCCACCAGGGCGCGGGCCGCCGCATCCTGATACTGGTCGGCGGGCAGGGCTTCAAAGGTGAGGGTCCTTTCCCCGGCCCGGTGGCTGCGTTCGGTGAGGAGCCATCCCGGGGCGTGACCGCTCCCCCAGGAGCCCGCGATGTAAAAGGCCGCTGCGGCCAGCAGAAGCAGAACGGCCAGAACAATCGTCACAACCATCCGCTTCCGCGGCTTCTTTTTGGGGCCGGGGTAGATGTATATTTCAGCCATTTGGCCCTCCTTTGGCCCTGAGGCCGTTGGATTCTAAGCAGTTATCGTTATGGGCAGGACGCTCTGTCTGCCGCCCAGGGCTTTAACGGACGGAGACGCCGCTTTCGGTTATTATAGCATATTCGCGGGGTAAAATGCTATCTCCTGCCGACATCCCCGGCCGCTAATTTAATTTTAGCTTTGCAAAGCTATAAAAAACGGCCGTGTAGGCTGTCCCGGCCCGCGGCCCGCCATATCAGGCAAGGGGCGGTATTCCGTCCAACCGTTGAGAAAGAACGCCATAAACACAATATTCCCCCCTGTGGTTTCGTATTATTTTACATACATTGGTATTTTAAGGAGGCAATATCATTATCATGAAAAGCCTGTTAAAACCTTTTGCCCTTTTGCTCGCGGTTGTCCTGACAGCCGCCCTCTGCGGGGGGTGCTCCGGGCAGCCATCTTCCCCCTCCTCCGGGGCGTCCTCCGGCGATGCTTCTTCCCAATGGTCCCCGCCCGGAGAGCTGACGGAGGAGCGCCGGATCATCTACGCCGGCTACCTGTCTCCCCTCAGGGAAAGCGGCGCCATCCTGTCCGACTGGGAGGGGGCCCCTCCCGAGGAGACTTACGACGAGGCGGTGTACGGCGTGGCCCGCAATCTGGAGATCCTGGATTCCTCCAAGAAGGGGAATGTCCTCACCGTCATTGCGGAGGTACACGGCACCCCTCTCGTCGACCCCGATACCATGGAGGAATGCCTCCGGGGGGATGTGTCTACCATCCCGGGCCATTTCTATGTATATTATGACGAGGATTCCATCCGGCACAACCTGCTGCCGGTGGTGTCCGCCCCGGACGACTATCACTACCCCTGGGTGCCCCTGGGCAAGGCCACGGTGGAGCTGCGGGAGGCGGCTGACGGCCCCCTTTACCTTTCCTGCGACTACGAGCCCTATGACGCCCCCGGCCTCACCTACCTCCGGGCCCGCACCCAGGAGCTGGAGGCGGCGCTGAGCGCCAGCCAGAAGCCCGACCTCTCCCAGTACGACCAGCGTCTGGTGGAGTATGTCCGGCGGATCGTCCTGAGCCAGCGGTACATCCAGTCTGCCGCCGACATCACCCTCTGGGATCTGGAAAACCTCTGCACCCAGCTCTCCCTCGACTATAACACTCTGGGGGACGAGGACGGCGTGGTCCCCGAGGACTACCGCATGGACGGGGAGCTGCTGCGCCTCATGCCCAACCTGCGGTCGGTGGAATGCCGCTTTATCCTGGAGGATTACAGCGTCTTTGAGGGGATGGAAAAACTTGAGTACCTGTCGCTGAACCTGGAAACTTTTTTTTAAGACCAGGCGTCCACCGAGATCTACACCC
>JAEXZK010000275.1 GCA_023451415.1 Bacillota bacterium
GGTCTATCTCCCCGCCCGCGGCCAGCGCCTGCCGCATCCCGGCTGCCGCCCGGCTGCTCTGTGGGAGCCCCGCCTTTTCCAGCAGCCCCAGCAGCAGGCAGTCCCCCACCGCCTGTGGAAGCTCCAGCAGGCCCTGGGCGTCATACCCGCCGCCGCGGAGGCGCAGGTCCCTTTCTGCCTCTGCCGCAAGGTCCTGGGCCAGTTCCTGCAAGGCGGCCAGCCGTTCCATAGCGCCTGCGATGGCCTGGGGCGCCGCGGAATTCACCTCCAGCAACGCCGGGATCACATGATGGCGGATGCGGTTGCGGGCATAGTAGTCCTCCCGGTTGGTGGAGTCCTCCACCCAGCCCAGGCCCCGGCTGTTCAGGTGGTCCTCCACCTCCGCCCGTGTGCAGCCGATGAGGGGCCGGATGATATTCCCCCGCACCGGCGGGATGCCCCGGAGCCCCTTGGCCCCTGTCCCCCGGGCCAGGCGGAACAGAAAAGTCTCCACACTGTCGTCCAGGGTGTGGGCGGTGGCGATCCTCCCCCGTTCCCCCGCCGTCTCTGCAAAAAAGCCGTACCGCAGGTCCCGGGCTGCTTCCTCCACGCCCCGGCCCTGTTCCCGGGCCAGGGCGGCGGCGTCCACGGTCAGCAGCCGGAACTCCGCCCCGCGCTCCGCAGCCAGCTCCCGGACGAAAGCTTCGTCCCGGAGACTCTCCGCCCCGCGCAGGTTATGGTTGACATGGCAGACCGTGAGGGTCAGCTCCAGCCGCCGGCGCACGCTGCACAAAAAATCAAAAAGAGCGACAGAATCAGCGCCGCCGGAGACTCCGACGGCGATGCTGTCGCCTTTTTGCAGCATGTTATACCGCCTCAGGGCGTCCCATGCCTTTTGTTCCAACTGCGTTTTCAAATGGTCCGTCCTCTCTGCGATAATCAATCATTTTCCACCTGTGCAGGTCATTCCTCCCGCATATAGTCCACACTGGAAAACCGAGTATACTGCCCGTCCCAGTAGAGGCTGATGGTTCCGGTCTGGCCGTGGCGGTTTTTGGCCTCGATGCATTTGGCTTCCGTCTGATCGTCCAGTTGGTCGTTGTAGTATGCCTCCCGGTAAAGGAAGAGGACAATATCGGCGTCCTGTTCGATGGAACCGGACTCGCGCAGGTCGGAGAGCATGGGCTTGTGGTCGCTGCGGGACTCGGTGCCCCGGGAGAGCTGGGACAGGGTGATGACCGGTACATTCAGCTCCTTGGCCAGGATCTTCAGGTTTCTGGTGATCTCCGAGACCTCCTGGACGCGGTTGTCCGTCCGGCGGTTGCCGCTCATCAGCTGGAGGTAGTCGATGACCACCAGGCCCAAGTCCTTGACCCGGCGCAGCTTGGCCTTGATTTCCGCCACAGTGGCTCCGGCTGTGTCGTCGATATAGATGGGGGCCCCGGCCAGGCTGCCGGTGGCCCGGGCGATTTTTTCCCAATCCCCGTCGGTGAGGTTGCCCATCCGCAGCTTCTGGCTTTCCACCAGGGCCTCGGAGGAAAGGAGGCGCTGCGCCAGCTGCTCCTTGCTCATCTCCAGGGAAAATACCGCCACCGCTTTGCGGGATTTGGTGGCGACGTTGGATGCGATGTTCAGGGCAAAAGCGGTCTTGCCCATGCCGGGCCGGGCCGCTATGAGAATCAGGTCCGACTTGTTGAGGCCGGTAATGAGCCCATCCAGAGCGGCGTAACCAGTGGACGTGCCCAAAAAGTCCTTGCGGTTTTCGCCGCTGATCTTCTGGAGGTGGTCGTAGGTTTCCACCAGCACCCGGCTGATGGGGACGATGCCTTCGGAGTCGCGCCCCTCCCGGATGTCGTAGATCTTCTGCTCCGCCAGATTAAGCAGCTCGGTGGCGTCCGCCTGAGCGTCGCTGGCGCTGTCCACAATCTCCCGTGAGGCGGCGATAAGGCTGCGCAGGTAGTACTTTTCCCGGACGATCCGGGCATAGGAAGCCACATTGGCAGTAGTGGGCACGATCTGGGCCAGCTGTGTCAGGTAGACTTTGGCGTCCTCGGGGGTGGCAAAAATGCCCTCCTTCCTGGCATTGTCCAGGATGGTGATAACGTCAATCTGCTCCCCCATGGTGAACATCCGCACCAGCAGAGAATAAAGCTGGATATGCTGCTGGCGGTAGAAGTATTCGGGCTTCAGGACCTCCATCATGTCGGGGATGCACTTGGAATCCAGGATGGCGGCGCCCAGCACCGACTGCTCCGCCTCCAGGCTGAAAGGCAGCTGCTGGGCAAAAATATCCCCCAGGCCCAAGTCTTGGTCCGCCATCGTCCTCACCCCTTTTGTTTTAACTTCCCGGCCGGAGGAGATCACTCCTCCCCTACCACCACATACACCTTGGCTGTGACGCCCTGGTAGAGCTTTATCTCGGCGGTGTAGGTGCCGAAGGCCTTGATGTCGGCGTCCAGGCTGATCTTCCGCTTCTCCAGCTCCACCCCCAGGTCCTTCTGGATGGATTCCGCAATCTCCTTGGCGGTGACGGAGCCAAAGATCTTGCCGCCCACCCCTGCTTTGGCGGTGAGCTTGACAGTCTTGCCGTCGATAGCGGCCGCTGCGGCCTGGGCGGCCTTCAGCTCCTCCGCCAGGCGGTAGGCTGTGGCGGCGTCGCGGTTTTTCATCTCGTTGACCGCCTGGGAGGTGGCCTTGACGGCCAGGCCCTTTTTCAAAAGGAAGTTGTTGGCGTAGCCGTCCGAGACCTCTACCATCTGGCCCTTCTTGCCGCTGCCCTTAACGTCCTGTTTCAAAATCACTTTCATGTCCCTTGCTCCTCTATCTGTTTTTTATTGGTGCCGCTGGCCTCAAAATAGGCGTCAATGGCTTCCAAAAGCTTCTGACGGGTGTTTTCCATGGATATTTCGGGGATCTGGGCCCCGGCCATGGTCAGATGGCCGCCTCCGCCCAGGGATTCCATAATGATCTGTACATTGAGCTTGCCCATGCTCCGTGCGGAGATGGACACCCCTCCCCCCGCCTCGTACAGGACGAAGGAAGCCGAGACGCCGTTGATGTTAAGCAGCTCATCCGCCGCCTGGGGCGCCACCACCCGGATGTCCTCACTGGTGGAATTGGTATAGGCGATGGCGCAGCCCCGGTAGATCTCGGCGTTGGCCACCAGGCGGGTTTTCTGCTGATACGACTCCATGCTGGAGGCAAAAAGCTTGCGGACCTCCACGGTGTCCGCCCCCATCTTCCGCAGGTAGGCCGCCGCCTCAAAGGTGCGCACACCGGTGCGGATGGTGAAGTTCTTGGTGTCCAGCATAATGCCGGCCAGCATGGACTCCGCCTCGGCCACCCCGATCTTCTGCTTGTCGCCCAGGTACTGAACCAGCTCCGCCGTCATCTCGCAGGTGGAGGATGCGTAGGGCTCATGGAAGAAGATGATAGCATTGTCGATGTGGTTGACCATCTTGCGGTGATGATCGATGACCACCACATTGCGGCACCGCTCATAGACCTCGGGGGACTCCAGGATGTTCCTGATGTGGGTATCTACCACGATGAGCACCGTCTTGGGGGTGATCCGCTCCAGCGCTTCCTCGGGGGAAATAATGATTTCGTCATACCCGCCGCCGCTGGCCACCACCCTGTCATAGAGGGGCTGGGCCAGGCTGTGGTGGATATCCAGGACAATGTTGCAGGGCTTTCCGAAGTCGCGGATGCCCGCATAAATGCCAATGGATGCCCCCAGGCAGTCCAGGTCGGCGAAACGGTGGCCCATGATAAGGACATTTTCGCTGGTGCAGACGATCTCGCTGATGGCGTTGGCCACGATGCGGGTGCGCACCTTGTTGCGCTTCTCAACGCCCTTGCTGATGCCGCCATAGAATTCATAGCCGTTCTTCAGCTTGACGGCGGCCTGGTCGCCGCCCCGGCCCAGGGCCATATCCAGCGCCTGACGGGCCAGGTTCTCCGCCTCGTGGAGATTCCCCGGCTCGGTGCCCACGCCGATGGACATGGTCGCTGGGATGCGTTCCCCGGTCTCCACCTTGCGGATCTGATCCAGGATCTCAAAGCGGTTTTGAAAAATCCCACGCATATAGCGGTCTTCAATAACGGCCAGGTACCGGTCCCGCTCCAGCTTGCGCACCAAGCCCTTGTTTTGCTCGGCAAAGGTCTCAATGATATGCTCGATATCCCCCATGATCTTGCTGCGCTCGTTTTCCTTGGCGTCCTGGAAAAGCTCGGCGTAGTTATCGATGAGCATGATGAGCACCGAGGGGCGGGAATCAAAATATTCCTTGGTGTAGGATTTCAGGTCGTTGTCATCCGCCAGATACACCACAAAAACCGGCTCGGCCCGGCGGTCTGTACGGGTTATGTAAGCGGTGTACATCCTGTCCCGCAGGGTGATGTTGACCCCCTCGGTGAGGGCAGGCTCCTGAAAGTCGATCTCCGGCAGCAGTTCAAAGACACTGGCGCCGAAAATATCCTCCCCCTTCAGGACCTGCTCCCGGCAGAGGCTGTTGCACCAAAGGACCTCCCCGGTCTCCCTGGCGATGATGGTGGGCAGCGGAAACTGCGCCACCGAATCCCGCTGCGCCCCGAAGAGGGACTCCCGAATAGCGGAAAAATATTCTTCATTGCTGCGGCTGATCTGGTAGCCCCGGACAAGGACGTAAATAGCCGCCATCACCCACACGCCGCCAAAAAGGAAAAAATACCTGCGGTCCACAAAATAGGTGAATCCAACCGCGATGCCGCTGAACAACAGCAGCAGGGTGGTAAGCGGCTTATACAGGTTCAGTCTGTCC
>JAEXZK010000226.1 GCA_023451415.1 Bacillota bacterium
GCCCTGGGTTGCTGAAACAGGGCAGGCAGAAGGCGGTCGAACTCACTCCTGAGTGGTCAACCGAAATTTAGTAGGCTTGAACGCATCTCCAGCGATAACGGGAGGCTGTGTTGCTTGACACAGGTGAGCGGGTGGTTATGCCATCAATTGAAGTGGTACCGCGGAGGTTTCGGCTTTCGTCTTCTGTCAGACAGAGGACGAGGGCCTTTTTATTTTTCCCGGCCCCGGGCTCTGTCCCTTTTCAAGTGTGCAATGACAAAATTTTCTTTGATGCCGCAGAGACGCGGCGGGAAAGGAGCTTTTTGGAATGGAACAGTTGATGTCGATTACGGTGGGAGGGCTCCTGGAGCAGGTGGCCTCCCGGTACCCCGACAGGGAAGCGGTCAAGTATACGGACCGGGATTACCGCCGCACCTGGAGGGAATTCGACGAAGAGGTGGACAGGATCGCCAAGGGCTTTCTGGCCCATGGGATCAAGCGGGGGGACAAGGTTGCCATTTGGGCCACCAATGTGCCGGAATGGATGCTCACTCTCTTTGCCTGCTGCAAGATCGGCGCCGTGCTGGTGACGGTCAACACGGCCTACAAGGTTTTTGAGCTGGAATACCTGCTCCGCCAGTCGGACACCAAGATGCTGGTGATGATAGACCGCTGGAAGGACACCGACTATGTGGGAATCGTCCGGGAGCTGTGCAAGGGCCTTGGCAAATTTGGACAGAAGCTCAACCCAATGCTCCCCTTCCTGGAGGAGGTGGTCTACGCCGGCGGCGGCCAGTGCCCGGAGGGGATGACCCCGTGGAAGCAGATCGAGGAGGACGGCAAGGCCATTGACCACCGGCTCTTCAGGGAACTGACCGAGTCCCTGGACCCCCACGATGTGGTCAATATGCAGTATACCTCCGGCACCACCGGCTTCCCCAAGGGCGTAATGCTGACCCATTACAACATTGTCAACAACGGCAAGGGCATCGGGGACTGTATGCGTTTTACCGAAAAAGATAAGCTCTGCATCGTAGTGCCCTTCTTCCACTGCTTTGGCCTGGTGCTGGCAATGATGGCCTGCCTGACCCACTCCACCTCCATGGTGCCGGTGGATCTCTATTCCCCCCTCAAGGTGATGAAGGCCATCCAGAGCGAGCGCTGCACCGCCTTCCACGGTGTACCAACCATGTATATCGCCATGCTGGAACATCCCGACTTCGAGCAATACGATTTCTCCAGCCTGCGGACCGGCATCATGGCCGGATCCCCCTGTCCCATCAAGGTGATGCAGGCTGTGGTGGATAAAATGAATATGAAGGAGATCACCATCACCTACGGGCAGACGGAGGCATCTCCGGCCACCACCATGACCACCACTGAGGACAGCCTGGAGCTCCGGGTGTCCACCGTGGGCAAATCGATGCCCTTTGTAGAGACCAAGATTGTCGACCCCGAGACGGGGGAGACCCTGGGGCCGGGGCAGCCCGGCGAATTCTGTTCCCGGGGTTACAACACCATGAAGGGCTACTACAAGATGGAGGAGGCCACCCGCCAGGTCATTGACAAAGATGGCTGGCTCCACTCAGGAGACCTTGCAACGGTGGATGAAAACGGTTATTATAAGATTACTGGAAGAATCAAGGATATGATCATCCGCGGGGGAGAGAATATATACCCCAAGGAGATCGAGGAATTCATCTATACCCTGCCTCAGGTACAGGACGTCCAGGTGATTGGCGTCCCCAGCAAGCAGTACGGCGAAGAAGTCATGGCCTGCGTCGTCCTCAAAGAGCCCGGTTCCTGCACCGAGGAGGACATCAAGGCAAGCGTCAAAGCCCATATGGCCCGGCACAAGGTGCCCAAGTATGTGGCGTTTATGGACGCGTTCCCCATGACGGCCAGCGGCAAGATCCAAAAGTTCCGGCTGCGGGAGTGGGCGGTGGAGCACTACCACCTGGATGATTCCATTGAAACCGCGTGATCTTATTATCCGTTGGGAGTGAGGCAGTTGGATAAAAACAGCAAGCTCTGCATGGGGTGCATGTCCCCCATGGAGAAGGACCAGGATCAGTGCCCTGTCTGCTCCTACCACAACGATATCCCCAACCCCGCCGGCGCCCTGCCCGCGGGCTCCGTCCTGGATGCCCGTTATATGGTGGGCCGTGTCTTTTGGCAGAACAGCGTCATCTGTGCCTACATCGGCCTGGACATCGCCAAAGGCCGGCGGGTATACATTGAAGAATTCATGCCTGTGCAGCTGGCGCGGCGGACCGATGGGGGGCAGTCCCTATGGGTGGAGGACAAAGACCTGGCCCAGTACAAGACCATGCTTTCCGACCTGGCCGACTGCTGGAGACGCTTGGCAAAAATGGATAACCGATGCCTGCCCAAGATCCGAGACATCTTTACCGCCAACGAGAGCCTCTACTGTGTGGAGACTTTTATTACCGGCGCCACCCTGGACGAATATCTCCAGGCCAAGGACGCGCTGACCTGGCCCGCGGCCAAAACACTCCTGATGCCCCTTTTTTCCCTGGTGTCCAACCTGCACAACAAGGGGCTGGTCCATGGGGGAATCTCCCCCAGCACCGTCATGGTGGATCAGAAGGGCAGAGCATACCTCACCGGGTTTGCCCTGCCTGAGCTGCGCACCGACGGCAGCGGCGTGTCTCCGGAGCTTTTTGGAGGATACAGCGCCCCGGAGCAGTATTCCAAGAATCTGTTCCAGGGGGAATGGACCGACATCTATTCCCTGGGGGCGCTCCTTTACCGGGCCCTGGCTCAGACCGACCCGCCTGCGGCGCCTCAGCGTGGGAAAAACGCAATGGAGTCCATCGCCACCCTCCGCCCCGACGTACCGGAGCATGTGTCCCTGGCCGTGGCAAAGGCTATGGAACCGGCCAAGAAAAACCGCTTCCGTTCGGTGGATGAATTCACTGCCGCCTTACTGGAGGAGACCAGCTCCAACACCGCGGTATTCCACCCCGAGCCGGCTGGGCCCGCCCCCGAAAAGCCCAAGGCCTTTTGGCAGGAGAGCAAAAACATATTGACCCTGGCACTGGTCGTCAGCATTATTTTGAATTTGATTCTGGCTGCCGCCATGGTTTCCACGGCTTCTCAGCTCCCGCCGGAGGAAGAGACCAGCGTGGAGGAGGAGCCCCAGCCCGCGGTGATGGAGTATGACCTGACAGGGATGCTTCTTTCCGCCGCCCAGGGCCGCCAAGCCTCCTTTGGGCTTTTCCTGGAAGTGGAAGAGGAGCGATACAGCGAAACCGTCCCGGAAAATGTGATTATGGAGCAGACAGTGCAGCAGGGACAGCTGCTGCCCGACAATATGACCGTGGGCGTCGTTGTCAGCAAGGGGTCCGCCTATGTGGACGTGCCCTATCTCATCGGGTGCTCCGAGCTGTATGCCCGCAAGCTGCTGGCGGAGCAGGGGCTGCCCTTTGACGTTGTTTATGATGAAAACCCCGATACAGAGGGTATTGTGGGCACGGTAGTGGCCATGAACAAGGGGATGGGCGACCGAATTTCCAAGGAATATTTTGATACGGAAAAGGTGACGATCACCGTCAAAAAGGCCCCCAGCGAGGAACCGGAGGAGTAAGTCCGGCGGGGCCGCATCAAATAGAAATTGGGTGTTTAATGATGAAATTGGCTTTTTCAACTTTGGGATGTCCCAGCTGGAGTTGGGATGAGATCTTTGCCACCGCAAAGGATATGCGCATCGACGGCATTGAAATCCGGGGAATGGAAAATGAAATGTATGCCCCCAAAATCCGGATCTTCAGCGAGGACAATGTCCCGGCCACCATGGCTCGGATGGCGTCGGCCGGCCTTGAGTTCTCCGCGCTGACCTCGGGGGCCGCCCTGGGCCTGCCCGACAGCCGTGAAAACGGCTTCCGGGAAGCCAAGGATTACATCGACCTGGCCGCGAGGCTGGGGGTGCCGTTTGTGCGGGTGATGCCCACCTTTTCCGCGCATCCCATGCCGGCTGACCTGACGCAGGCCAAGGAGCTTTACCTGGAGCTCTGCGACTATGCTGCGGCCAAGGGCGCCTGCGTCCTCATCGAAACCAACGGCCTGCTGGCGGATTCCGCCCAGATGAAGAAGTTTATGGAGGGGACCGACCCCAAGGGCGGCGGCGTCCTGTGGGACATCCACCATCCCTACCGCTTCTACAATGAAAGCCCTGAGCAAACCTTTGCCAACATCGGGGAACATGTCAAGTACACCCATGTCAAAGACTCCGTAATGCACGAGGGGCAGGTCTCCTATCGGATGATGGGCTATGGCGATGTGCCGGTCCTTGATGCCCTGAAGGTGCTCAGCGACAACGGATACGACGGCTTCATCACCCTGGAATGGGTCAAGCGCTGGAATCAGGAGCTCCAGGAGCCGGGGATCGTCTTTTATCATTACATGAACTATATGGAATACCTTATCAGCCAGTTGGAAGGCTGAGAAAGGGCCGAAAAGAGCGGGCAGCTTGGCTGCCCGCTCTTTTCGGCCCTTTACAGGCGACAACA
>JAEXZK010000277.1 GCA_023451415.1 Bacillota bacterium
AACGGCCACCCGGGCATAAGCCCGGGAGGCCGTTCTTTTACGTCATTCCTGCCGCCCGATGACCTCGTCCAGCAGTATCTGCCCTTCCAGAGGGTCGTCTTCCTCCTCTGGAACGGCTTTTTTTCGCTTTTTCCTTTTCCCCTTTGGCCGCGTGGGTGCCGGCGCCGGAGGTTCTTCCGCCAGAGGCTGGCCCGGCGCCGCTTCGGCCGCTTCCCCTTGGGCCGGGGGCTGAGGGCAGGCATCCGCAGCCGGCTCCGTCTCTGCCATAGCGCCGGGAGCCGCCGGCGCCTTCGGGGCTTCCTCCGCCGCAGGCGGGACCGGCCCCTTTCCGGCGGACGCATCTTCCGGGAGCTCAGGCTCCGAGAACCCGGTGTCGGGTCCCCCGGCTTCCGGCGGGCCTTCTTCAGAAGGGGCCTCTTCGGGGGGCTCCGCTTCCGGCATCTCCCGCTGGGATTCCTCCTGGGCATGGATGATCTCCTCCAGGGGCGGGGCGTTTTTTACCACCCGCACCGTCTGGCCGTTCCAATCGTCCACATAGCCTGCGTGGCCCGCTCCGGGGATCCATTTGGTGGGGTCCTCCTCGGAACGGATCATACCGTTGCGGAGCATCTGCGCCTCATAAAGGGCTTCCTCCCGGCGGAAATATTCTTCATAAAAGGGGTAGTTCTGGCGGTAATAGCGGTTGAGAGCCTCCATATCCACCGGCAGCAGCCGCTCCATATAGATGATGTCGTAGAGCTTGCCGTTGTGGTAGCCGTGGTTGCGGAAGACGCCCACGTCCCGGTACCCGGCCCGGCGGTAGGCGTGGAGGGCCTGGAGGTTGGTGGCGTAAACCGAAAGGATGATTTTGCAGTAGCCCAAAGCGATGGCCTGCTGCTCGATAAACTTGAGGAGGAGGCCGCCCAGCCCCTGGTGGCGGAAATCCCGATCCACATAAACGCCCAGCTCCGCCACGCCGTCAAAAGGATACTGGCTGCTGTAAGGGCTCAGGGCGACCCAGCACACCACCCGGCCCTCCACCTCTCCAACGTAGACGGGATGCCGCCGGTCGTGAGCCGCCAGCCACTGTTCACGATAGGCTTGGTCTTTGGCGTCAATATCCAGGCTGGAATCCCCATCTTCCACAGCCTGGTTAAAAATATGG
The DNA here is from genome assembly GCA_023451415.1 of Bacillota bacterium. GTDB lineage: Bacteria > Bacillota > Clostridia > Oscillospirales > Ruminococcaceae > Angelakisella. The sequence goes on from JAEXZK010000277.1 coordinate 1,145, forward strand.
TTGATGGCAGCCGCATCAGTGCGGCGGGCGCGCCTCATGATGACTTCCATAGGCAGGTCCTCCCGTGATGGTTTTCTACAGATTTTTACTTGAGATATTTACCAAAGGCGGCACATTATGTTATAATGACCAATAAGTGGGACAAACACAGGGTCATGAGGCCGCCGGTCTGTGGCTTTTATGTTTTGTCTACAATATCATACTCTAATTCGTATTATTTTACAAGAATCGGCGACGATTTTTGAGTTTTCCGGAGGGATTTGTTATGGCTGACCATTATCGGAGAAGCAGCGCCACCTGCACCCGCCGCCAGAGGCGGGGGCCTTCCAGCAAGGTGCGCAAGTGGAGTATCGTGGGCATCACCGCCGCTTATGTGCTGATTTTGGCTGTGGGTGTGCGCATCAACGGCGTCGTGGAGGCCCAGGCGCAGTACGAGGCCCAGGTTGCCGCCACCCTGGAGGCGGAAGCCGCCTCGGCCCAGCTGGCCCAGGAAGCCCGGGACGAATCCGCCCTGGTGCTCAGCGCCCGGGCCACCCAGCTCTCTCAGAATTACCAGGAAGAATGGGAAGAACGCAAGGCTGAGGCCGCCCAGGCAGCCTCTTCGGGCTCCGGGACAGCATCCGCCCCCACATGGTCCCCGGCCACCGGCGTCTTTGCCGCCTCCGCCTACAACGGCTACACCGGCCAGGACAAGATCGCCTACTGGCAGGGTATCAACAGCGACGTCATCGGCTATCTGCGGGTGCCCGGCACCAACATCAGCCACCCCATCGTCCAGAATACCCAGGACGTCAACTACTACACCCATCGCGGATACTATAAGGAAGAAAGCTACTACGGCGTCATCTGGACCAACCCCAACACCACCAGCGGCAGCTACAGCGAGCTCTCCCCCAACACCGTGCTCTATGGCCACAACTGGACCAATTACAGCGCCTCCCCCCGGGTGGGCTACTCCGGGGATATCATGTTTGGCCAACTCACCGGTTACCACTATCTGAGCACCGCCCAAAGCTACCCTTATTTCTACTACTCCACCCCCAAGGAAGAGTTTACGGTGGCTATTTTTGCCTGCTTCTACACCGAGGAGGCCTTCCAGTACAACCAGGCCTACGGCGCCGGCGGCGATATGAACTATACCATCAACGAGGCCAGGGCCCGGAGCCGCCACACCTTTGACATCGATGTCAATTCCTCGGATAAGATCGTCACCCTGTCCACCTGCACCCGGGCCTATGGCGCCACCAGCAACCAGCGGTTTGTGGTCATGGGACGCGTCCTCCGCCCCGGCGAGTCCGTGGGCCCTGTCACTGTCACCAGCAACTACGGCCACAAGCAGCCCAGCGTCTGGTAAGCCACGCCAGCCAAAAACAAAACGGCGCGTCCCCCGGGGGGACGCGCCGTTTCTGCGTTCAGCAGGCCGTCACTGATAAATCCTGTCCCGGACGGGGATCATCTCCTCCACCCACTGTCCGGCCTCCCGGTCATAAAACTTGGTGTCGGAATTTACGGCAAAGGGGATGCCTGCCGCGGTAAGGCGGTCGGTCATGCAGCCGGCAAACTCCACCTGCTCCGGGATGGTGTAGTCGTCGCCGTCATTGTAATTGCCGGGCATCCAGGCGCCCACCCAAGTGGGAATACCGGTCTTTTCCTGCCAGGCCAGGGCCAGGCCGATTTTTTCGTCGATGAGGGCCTTCTCCTCCGGGGTCCCGGTGGTCCAAAGCTTCCGCTCATTGGTTTTGCTGGGCCCCGCCGCATAAAAGTGCCACTCAGCCATCAGGTAGCCGCCGTGGCCCGTCGGGATGGCCAGCTCATCCAGATAAGCGGCGTCAGACCGGAGCCGGGGGGAGATCATAATGATCCGGGTGGGGTTGGTGAGGCGGATCTCCGCCACCAGGCGCTCATAAATTTCGTTAAGCTTCTCCGGCTGTCGGTAGCCTCGATCAGGAGGTCGAAGGACAGGAGCGGCGAGACGCCGGCATACCGCCGGGCCACGGTCCCCCACCAGCCCACCACCGCCTGGATGTTTTCCTCGGAGGGGTCGTTTTTAAAGTCGTCGGCCTGGTAGGCGATGATGGGGATGAGCCCGGCCTCCAGGCAGTCTGCCACCTGTGCGTCCAGGGAGCGGAAAAGTTCCTCACCGGCAGGGTCCTTGACCCGGATGCGGACATGGGAAACCCCGGCCGCCTTGAGATCCGCCGCAGCCTGGGCGTTATAATACTTCCGGCCCTGGGTGGTTTTGGACCAGTCCACGTCCATCCCCTTCCCCAGCATCGCCTGATAGTCCCAGGGGGCGATGGCCTCCGCCTCCTCCGGAGACAAAGAGGGCGGCTCCGATGGGGAGGCCTGCTGGGAGGAAGAGGAGGGAGCCGAAACGGAACTGGAACCAGCTGTGGAGCCGGGGCCGGCACTGGGGTCAGAGACAGAAGCGGACATGCTGTGGGGAGAGGAGGCCTCCCGGCCGCCGCAGGCCGTGCCCAGGAGGCAGAGAGCCATGGAAAAGGCCAGCAGCCTGGAACAAGTAGAAGTCATCTTTGGTTCCTGTGTCTTTCTTTGTGATTTTGATGATACAAGCGTCAGGGTGCGAGGCCGGACAGGCTCTTGACCACCCAGCGGGCGGTGAGCAGGGTCAGGGGCAGCACCAGCGCCGCCACAATGAGCAAAAAGGCCGGGTCCAGCACGGTGCTGCCGCCCATGAGCCAGAAATACAGGTTCTTGGCGGCCTGGCAGTAGCCCACAAAAATAAGCAGGCTGAGGATATAAAAAACAAGATTCTTTTTCATGCTTTCTCCTTGGGGGTACTAGGGGCTGTTTAAAAAATTGAAAGCACCGCCTTTTCCACGAGCGGCGGCCGCGTCAAACAGCCGGGAGGCCCGGAAGAATCCATGGCTTTTGCCTTGTGCGCCGCCTGCGGAGGGCCCCCTGCCTCCAAACAAACCCTATTCCAAATAAGAAAATTGGGTGACGCCGCCGGGGAGCCGGGAGCCAAGCACCTCCAGCCGTCCGGCAATGCGCCGGGCCTCGGGGCCGAAAACCGGCACCGGGGAGTAATCGTTGCGGTCGGGCAGGCCCGATATGTAGCAGGGGAAGATCATCCTCTCCCCCGGCACGGCCCCCTCCTCCGTCAGGGCAAAGGTCTGCCGGAAAAGGAAGGTATCCCGGTCCTTGATTTCTTCATCCCCGCCAAAGGCGTAATTTCCCAGGGAATACAGGATGGTTTTCCCTTTGTATTCCTCCACGCCCTGGATGACATGGGGATGATGGCCGACGACCAGGTCGGCCCCCAGGTCCACAGCGGCCCGGCCCATGGCCCGCTGGTATGGGGCCGGATCGCTGTAGTATTCATATCCCCAGTGGATGGAGACCACCACCAGGTCCGCCCCCTCCTCCCTGGCCAGGGAGATATCCCGGGCCAGCTGGGGGGTCAGATCGGGCTCCCCCTTGTCCACGGTGTTGTAGCCCAGGAAGGCCGCCGTCCTCCCGGCGGGCAGCTCCTGCCAAAAGACCCTGCCGCCGCCGAAGCTGCCCACGCCCGCGGCCTCCAACGCGGCGATGGTATCCTCATAGCCCGCCTCCAGGTAGTCCAGGCTGTGGTTGTTGGCC
>JAEXZK010000246.1 GCA_023451415.1 Bacillota bacterium
GCCATAGGCCGCCCGCTTCTTTACATTTTACACAGCCCTCACACGCTGATGGTGAGGAGGTACTCCACTGCGGCGATCCTGGTGCACAGGCTCAGCAGCTCCGTGGCCACGGCCAGGTCCTCCATCTTGGGGAAGGTGGGGGCCACGCGGATATTGCTGTCGTGGGGATCGATGCCGTAGGGATAGGTAGCGCCCGCCGGGGTCAGGGTGACGCCGGCCCCCTGGCAGAGCTGCACCGTCCGCTTGGCGCAGTTCTCCATAGTGTTGTAGGAGATAAAGTATCCCCCTTTGGGCATGACCCAGCTGGCTACGCCCAGGCCGTCCAGGTTCTTGGTCAGGATGTCGTTGACCAGATGGAATTTGGGCCGGATGATGGCGGCATGCCCCTTCATGTGGGCTTTCAGGCCCTCAAAGTTTTTGAAGTACCGGGCGTGCATCAGCTGAGTGATCTTGTCGTAGCCGATGGTCTGAACCGCCATCTGCTTCTTGGTCAGCTCCACATTGGAGCGGGAACCCGCCACCGCAGCCAGGCCGCCGCCGGCAAAGGAAATCTTGGAGGTTGACCCAAAGATAAAGACCATGTCCGCTTTTCCGTTCTTCTTCAGCAAGGCAAACAGGTTTTCCAGGTGATCCTCCTCTTCCTCAAAGCTGTGGATGGTGTAGGCGTTATCCCAAAAGATGCGGAAATCCCGGGCGGCGGGGCGCAGCCGGGCGAAGCGCTCCACGGTCTCCTTGGAATAGGTGACGCCCTGGGGATTGCTGTATTTGGGCACGCACCAGATCCCCTTTACCGCCGGGTCGTTGCTGACATACTCCTCCACCTGGTCCATATTGGGCCCATCGGGGGTCATGTCTATGTTCACCATCTTGATGCCGAAGTGCTGGCAGATGGCAAAGTGCCTGTCATAACCGGGAACCGGACACAGGAACTTGATTTCCGGCTCTTTGCACCAAGGTTTGTCGGAGCCGTAAACCCCCAGGGTGATGGCACGCGCCACCGTGTCATACATGATATTGAGGCTGGAACTGCCGCCGACAATGATCTCATCCAAGTCCACGTCCAGCATATCCGCCATCATCTTGCGCACTTCGGGCAGTCCGTCAGGGGCGCCGTAGTTGCGGCAATCGATGCCGCTGTCAGAGATGGCCCCCGAAGCGCTGCTCACGGTATCCAGCATCCCCATTGTCAGGTCCAGCTGCTCCGCTTCCGGTTTGCCCCTGGACATATCCAGCTTGAGGCCTTTCTTGACATAGGCATAGTATTGCTTATTCAGTTCCGCCAGCTCCGCCTCCAGCTCGCGGACACCCAATTCTTTATACGGTACCATGGCGACCTCCATTGCAGATGATTTCTGTTCTCTATTGTAGTGTATTTTCAGCAATTATGCAAGTTAATTTTTTCATTCTTGCATATCCTATGCAAAATATTGACTTTTGGCTACTGTCATCGGGAATTATTGTTATTTTGCCACAGTCAAAAATGCAATATGCACAAAAAAAGTCTCCGGTCCGCGGACAGGCGGGCCGGAGACGGCGCATCAGGCGCTTTATTGCAGGCAGGGGTCCAGGGGGAGAAGCTTATAATGCAGCTTGACGCCGTGGCCGGGATAGTCGCGGCGGAAGTTATCGCTGATCCGCTTGCCCACCATGCAGCCGTTCTCATAATTGGTGCCTGGGAGCATCACCACATACTGGGTACAGCTGTACCGGGCGTACAGGTCTCCCCGGCGCAGGGAACAGCCGATAACCTCTTTCAGCTTCTCCATGGCGGAGTGCTGAAGGCTGACCGGAGGGATGTCATCCTCAGAATCGGTAAGGGTGCAGAGCATAATGTACGCCGACTGCCCGGTGCGCTCCAGAGTGCGGGCGATAAAGCGGTAGATATCCTTAAAAATTTCATAGTGGCAAAGGTATGCCCCCCGCTTGCCCATGGCCTCCCGGAGGTCCTCCTTGATGATGGCCAGATCGGTCTCCACACTTTTGATGGTCTTCATAATATCCCGGTAGAGGGCCGAGAGGGAGTCGGAAGGATTGACCCCAAGATCATCGTAGAGCACCTTGCTGATGGTCTCATAGGCCGCCAGGGCGTCCTTGTGGCGGCCCAGCTGGATCAGGGAACGGATCAGCAGCTCATAGATTCCCTCGTCATATGGGTCAATGGACACGGCACGGTTGCAGATGCTCACCATGGGTTCATAGTTTTTTTGGGTGGAAAGAATGTCATAAGCGCCGTAAATGCATTCCACATACAGGCGCTGGTAATAGGTGGACAGCGGGACAACCCATTCCTCAAAAGCGGAACGGGGCAGGAACCTGCCATGGTACAGCTCGATGGCCTCCAAATAGCACTTCAGCTGCTGGTCCTGGCGGAGGCTTCCCCCAGAAGCCCGCTTCCAAAGCTCTTCAAACTCCTCCGCGTCCACCGTACAGGGGAGGGCGGGATTCCAGGCATATACCCCCCGGCGGAAGATGATGCATTCCTCGGCGGGAAGACCGTGCTCGGCCAGCATCGTGCGCAGGCGGTAAGCCAGGTTTTTGAGTACTTTGGCCGGGTCGGCGCTCTCCTCGTTGCCGCAGACCTGGATCAGGTCGTCCTGGGAGATATCCCGCCCCCGGTTGACCAGAAGATATTCCAGGAGATTCCAGACCTTTCTGCTCCGGCCCGCGTCCTCCAGGCAAAGCTTCCCATCGCGGGAGATCGTGAATCCGCCCAGCATGGTGACCCGGAATGACTTGGCGGTGTTTTCCTCTTTCTTCTCCAAGCTGCCCACCTCTTCCCGCTTTTTGCTGTATACACTGTCATTATGTCATATAATCGCGAATAAGACAAGCACTCAAAATAAAATTTCAGTATTTTAATATTTTAACGGCTTTGTAACACAAATAAACAATTATATGGTACAATACTATTTATCTTCTCTCGATTTTACGAAGGGAGCGTGATCTTATGAAGATATGCCGTCTGGAGGAGCTGGACCGCCTGCTGGAGATGGACCCCGGCGACGTTATTGCCAAGGCCGAAACGGAATATGAAAAGAAAATCCTGGACGCCGCCATCAAAATCCGTGATTCTTCGGCGGAGCGCCCCATCATTCTCCTCTCCGGCCCGTCGGGCTCCGGCAAAACTACCACCGCCCTGCGGATCGAGAAGCTTTTGGACAGCTGGGGGTATGAGACCCACACCCTGTCCATGGACAACTATTTCTATGGTCATACGGAAGGCAAAATGCCCCTGGACGACGAGGGTAAGGTGGACCTGGAATCCCCCCTGCGGCTGGATGTCCCTCTGCTGGGGGAGCATCTTCGCAAAATCGCACGCTGTATCCCGGTGGAAGTCCCCACCTTCGATTTTGCCGCCCAGCAGCGCAGCCCGGTGACCATCCCCCTGCACCGCCACCCTGGAGAACTGGTCATCCTGGAGGGCATCCATTCCCTGAACCCGCAGGTCACCGGCCGGGCCGGGGAATATTCCACCGGTATTTACGTCAGTGTCCGCACCCGGATCCAGGCGCCCGGCGGAGATCTTCTCCACCCCGAAAAAATCCGCCTTTGCCGGCGTCTCCTTCGGGACAGCCTCTACCGGGGGCAAAGCTATGAAAGCACAATTTCCCGCCTCCACAGCGTCTCCCGGGGCGAGCATCTTTATATCATGCCCCACAAGGACCGCGCCCAAATCTCCATTGACACCTTCCTGCCCTACGAGATTGCCGTCTACTGCGGGGAGCTGGCGGCGGGTATGGAGGCGGTGGACGACGCCCTTCTGGAGGCGGAGGGGCTTTCTGACCTCAAGCCCTTCCTCCGGCAGACCGTTCCCCTTTCCAAAGAAGCTGTCCCCCCCAACTCTCTCATCCGGGAGTTTATCGGCGACCTTAAATTGTAATTTTCATCAAACGCTCCGGCAAAGCGCGGGGCTGCAAAGACATTTTAAAAGGAGCCGCGGAACAATTTGTTCCGCGGCTCCTTCTGCGTCGAGTGCGCCTGGCTTTAAAAACGTCAGCGGCAGACGCCGCCTGCCAAAGCTTTCTTAGGCTGTCCCGGTTTTTCCGGGGCGCCTTGCCTTAAACCCTCCGCCGGGGAGCGGTATGGATGCTCTGGCCGGTCAGGGCCTCCAGGGCCTCCCCCACCCCTTCGCAGAAGGTGGGGTGCGGATGGATGACCGAGGCCATCTGCTCCCGGGTCAGGCCGTTGGCCACCGCCACTGCCAGCTCCGCCACCAAATCGGTGGCACGGCCGCACATCAGCTGCGCGCCCAGGATGACCTGGCTGCCGGCATCCATGACCACCTTGATAAAGCCCCGGTCCTGCCCCTCGATGAGGGACTTGCCGTTGGCCGACATGATAAACTTGCCGGTAACGGTCTGGATGCCCCTGGCCGCCGCCTCGTCAGCAGTGAGGCCCACCGAGGCGATCTCCGGGTCGGTGTAGACGCAGGAGGGCACCACATCCAGGTTTACGGTGGGCTCATGGCCCGCCAGCCGCTCCGCCGCGGCGATGCCCTGGGCGGAAGCGTTGTGGGCCAGCTGGATGCCCCCTGTGACGTCGCCAATGGCCCAGACTCCCTCCATGGAGGTTGCCAGCTTATCGTCCACGACGATCCGGCCCCGGTCCATGGCCAGCTCCGCACCGGGGGCCAGCAGGCCTTGGGTCTCGGCCCGGCGCCCCGTGGAGATAAGGACATAGTCCCCCTCTGCGGTCTGGAGGGCCCCCTTTTCTTCATACCGGCAGAGGAGCCCGCCCCCTTCCCGGGGGAGAAGCTCCCGGACCATGGCGGAGACGTGGACCCCCACACCCCGCTTCTTGAGGATCATGGAAAGGTTCTGGGAGATTTCCCGGTCCATGCCGGGCAGGAGCCGCTCCGCCGCCTCCACAATGGTCACCTGGCAGCCCAGGGACTGGAAAACGGTTGCAAACTCCACGCCGATGACCCCGCCGCCGATGATGACCAGCCTCTCCAGCCCTTCCGGCGGGGCCTCCAGCAGGTCGTCGCTGGTGAGGACGCCGGGCAGGTCCGCCCCGGGAATGGGGGGCACCGCCGGGCGGGAGCCGGTGGCCACAAGGATGTTCTCCCCGGTGATCTCCCGGCTCTCCCCTTCCCCGGCCATCAGCACACGGTGTGGGGCCTGGATGGAGCCGGAGCCCTCCAGGAGGGTGATGC
>JAEXZK010000266.1 GCA_023451415.1 Bacillota bacterium
AAAAGGCCCCCGGTTCCACGCGGAACCGGGGGCCTTGGGTGTTTGCCTGGAGCCAAGCCTTCTTCTTCGATTACTCGATGTCGTAGAGCTTGGAGAGCCGGAGCAGGTGGGCGTACTTGTCCTCGGCGACCTTGTCGGCCTTGGCGAACAGGTCCTCGGCGCGGTCGGGGAAGGACCGGGTCAGGCTGGAGTAACGCACCTCGCTGCGGATGAAGTCCTCGTAGATGGCGGAAGGAGCCTTGCTGTCCAGCTGGAAGGGGTTCTTGCCGGCGGCGGCCAGACGGGGGTCAAACCGGAACATATGCCAGTAGCCGGAAGCGACAGCGTTCTTGATCTCCAGCTGGGCATTGACCATGCCGCCCTTGATGCCGTGGTTGATGCAGGGGGCGTAGGCAATGATGATGGAGGGGCCGTCGTAGCTCTCAGCCTCAACAATGGCCTTGATGCACTGGTTGTAGTCGGCGCCCATGGCGACCTGAGCAACGTAAACGTAGCCGTAGCTCATGGCGATGGCAGCCAGGTCCTTCTTCTTGACCTCCTTGCCGGCAGCGGCAAACTGGGCCACAGCGCCGGTGGGGGTGGACTTGGAGGACTGTCCGCCGGTGTTGGAGTACACCTCGGTGTCAAAGACAAAGATGTTGACGTCCTGGTTGCTGGCGATGACATGGTCCAGACCGCCGAAGCCGATGTCATAGGCCCAGCCGTCGCCGCCGAAGATCCAGTTGGACTTCTTGGACAGGAACTCCTTGTGCTTCAGGATGGCCTTGGCCTCGGGACGGTCACAAGCCTCCAGCACCTCCACCAGGGTCTTGGTGGCAAGCTTGTTCTCGGCGCCGTTGCCCACGGTGGCCAGGTACTGGTCGATAGCGGCCTTGGCCTTGTCGGAGCAGGGGTTCTCACCCAGGGCAGCAACCTTCTTGATCAGGGAGTCACGGACAGCCTTCTGGCCCAGGAACATGCCGTAGCCATACTCGGCGTTGTCCTCAAACAGGGAGTTGGCCCAGGAGGGACCATGGCCTTCCTTGTTGACAGTGTAGGGGGTGGAGGGAGCGGAGCCGCCCCAGATGGAGGAGCAGCCGGTGGCGTTGGCGATATACATCCGGTCGCCGAACAGCTGGGTCACCAGCTTGGCGTAAGGAGTCTCGCCGCAGCCGGCGCAGGCGCCGGAGAACTCAAGCAGGGGCTGCTTGAACTGGCTGCCCTTGACGGAGGTCTCCTTGAACTTCTCGAACACCTCGGGCTTGGTATCCAGATCCTGGCCGTAGGCAAAGACTTCCTGCTGGGCTCTCTGGCTGTCCAGGCTCTGCATGGTGAGAGCCTTCTGGCCCTTCTTGCCCGGGCAGATGTTGGCGCAGGAGCCGCAGCCGGTGCAGTCCAGGACGGAGATGGTCATGGCAAACTTCATGCCGGGCATGCCGGTCATATCCGCAGTCTTGGTGGCTGCGGGAGCCTTGGCGGCCTCGTCAGCGGTCATGGCCACGGGGCGGATGACGGCATGGGGGCAGACATAGGAGCAGAAGTTGCACTGGATGCAGTTGTCGGGGTTCCAGACGGGGACGTCCACGGCGATGCCGCGCTTCTCATAGGCGGAAGAGCCCTGAGGCATATGGCCGTCCTCCATGCCCACGAAGGTGGAAACGGGGAGCTTGTCGCCCAGCTGGGCATTGGCGGGCACCAGGATGCGGTTGACAAAGTCCACCAGATCCTTGCGGTCGCCGGTGGCCACGTCGTAAACGAAGTCGCCGGTGGCATTCTTCCAGGAGTCGGGAACCTTGACTTCCTTCACTTCCTGAGCGCCGCGGTCGATGGCGGCGTGGTTCATGGCCACGACCTTCTCGCCCTTGCGGCCGTAGGTGGCGGTGGCGGCGTCCTTCATATACTTGATGGCGTCGGCCTCGGGGATGACGCCGGCCAGCTTGAAGAAGGCGGACTGGAGGATGGTGTTGACGCGGCCGCCCAGTCCGATCTCCTTACCGATCTGGATGGCGTCGATGGTGTAGAACTTGATGCCGTTCTCGGCAATGGCGCGCTTGACGCAGCCGGGGATGCGCTTCTCCATCTCTTCCATATCCCAGCCGCAGTTGAGCAGGAAGGTGCCGCCCTTCTTGATGTCGGAGACCATATCGTACTTGTCGATATAGGAGGGGTTGTGGCAGGCGACAAAGTCGGCCTTGGAGACGTAGTAGGTGGACTTGATGGGCTTGTGGCCAAACCGCAGGTGGGAGATGGTCACGCCGCCGGACTTCTTGGAGTCGTAGGCAAAGTAGCCCTGGGCGTACATGTCGGTGTGGTCGCCGATGATCTTGATGGAGTTCTTGTTGGCGCCCACGGTGCCGTCAGCGCCCAGGCCCCAGAACTTGCAGCTGGTGGTGCCTTCAGGAGTGGTGTCGTGGTTCTCGGTCTCCTCCAGGGAGAGGTTGGTGACGTCGTCCACGATGCCGATGGTGAAGCGGGGCTTCTCACCGGTGAGGGCGTTCTTGTAAACGGCAAACATCTGGGCGGGGGAAACATCCTTGGAGCCCAGGCCGTAGCGGCCGCCGTAGACGGGGATGGTCTCGAACTTGCTGCCCTTGAGAGCGGCGACGACATCCAGGTACAGGGGCTCGCCCAGGGAGCCGGGCTCCTTGGTGCGGTCCAGCACGGAGATGGTCTTGGTGGTCTCAGGCAGGGCGGCCAGCAGGTGCTTGGCGGAGAAGGGGCGGTACAGGCGGACCTTCACCAGGCCGACCTTGTCGCCGTGGGCGTTCTTGTAGTCCACAACTTCTTCGATGCAGTCGCAGGCAGAGCCCATGGCAACGATGACATGCTCGGCCTTGGGGTCGCCGTAGTAGTTGAACAGGGCGTAGTTGGTGCCGATCTTGGCGTTGACCTTGGCCATGTACTCCTCCACGACGGCGGGAACGGCGTCATAGAAGGGGTTGGAAGCCTCGCGGTTCTGGAAGAAGATGTCGGGGTTCTCGGCGGAGCCGCGGAGCACGGGGCGCTCGGGGTTCAGGCAGCGGGCGCGGAACTCGTCGATGGCCTCGTAGTCGGCCAGCTCCTTGAGGTCCTCATCGCTCCAGACCTCGATCTTCTGGATCTCGTGGGAGGTCCGGAAGCCGTCGAAGAAGTGGAGGAAGGGCACGCGGCCCTTGATGGCGGCCAGGTGCGCCACAGCGCCCAGGTCCATGACCTCCTGGACGTTGCTGGAGCAGAGCATGGCAAAGCCGGTCTGACGGCAGGCGTAAACGTCGGAGTGGTCGCCGAAGATGGACAGCGCCTGGCTGGCCAGGGCACGGGCGGAGCAGTGGATGACGCCGGGCAGAAGCTCGCCGGCAATCTTGTACATGTTGGGGATCATCAGGAGCAGGCCCTGAGAAGCCGTGTAGGTGGTGGTGAGGGCGCCGGCAGCCAGGCTGCCGTGGACCGCGCCGGCGGCGCCGGCCTCGGACTGCAGCTCAACAACTCTGACCTTCTCGCCAAAGATGTTGGTCTTGCCTTCAGCCGACCATTTGTCCGTGACCTCCGCCATAACGGAAGAGGGGGTGATGGGATAGATGGTGGCTACTTCGGTGAACGCGTAGGAAACGTGAGCGGCAGCGTTGTTGCCGTCCATCGTTTTCATCTTTCTTGCCATTTTGATTCCTCCCTGTGTTTTCAAGCGAATTTCATGCCTACGGGGGCGGCACTACGCGGGACCGCCGTAACTATAAGCACATTCGATTAAAGTTTAACATCTTTTTTATCGGCTGTAAAGGGCAGAGGCCGCAGAAAATCCAGATTTTGAGGACAAAATACGGCAGCGGGGGTCAAATTGACATTTATGCTCCGTTGATGTACACTGTTAACATTAAAAAGCCGGGCAACCGGCCGACGGAGGTTGAACTTTTTCATGGACCCAGGCAGTTTGCTGTACTTTCTGCTCTTCCTGCTGTTAGGCGGCTTTGTGGTGCTCTGCCAGAACGCCATCATCGAGCTCAGCGACGCCAAAGTGAAAAAAGGCGACGACAACAGTCCCCATGCCCAGACCCTTCAGCGCCTGCTGGAAAGCCCCGACCGCTTCGCCTCGGTGATGCGGGTGGCCTACACCTTTTTCCATCTGTGCGCCATCGGGTTTCTGGCCCGGTTTGCGGCCTCCTTCCCCTTCTGGTCCGTGTGGCTGGAGGACAGCTCCTGGGGCCGCCTGGCCGGGTCGCTGGCCGTGGTCATTGTAGGAGACCTGTTCATCCTCATCTTCTCCCGGGGCGTCCCCCGGAGGCTGGCCATCCACGCCCCCGAGTCCCTGGCCTACGCCCTGGCCCCCGCCGCCCGGTTCATCGCCCTCCTCTTTACGCCCCTGCGGTGGATCGTGGACCATGCCGTCCTCCTGATCTGCCATCTCCTGGGGGTCAGCATGTATTCCCAGAAGGAAAACGTCACCGAGGAAGAGATCCGGCTTCTCATGGACGTCAGCGAGGAGACCGGCGGCATCGAGTCCGACGAGCGGACCATGATCAACAACATCTTTGAATTTGACGACCGCACTGCCGGGGAGATCATGACCCACCGCACCGACGTCAAGTTTATCGAGCTGGACACCCCCCTCTTTGAGATCGTGGAGCTGTCCTCCAACTTTGGTTATTCCCGCATCCCCGTCGCCGGGGAGGACCTGGACGACGTCCAGGGGATGCTTTATGTCAAAGACCTGCTCCCCCTGATCCTGGCGGACCGGCGCAAGCGCTTCAGCGTCAAGGACTTTATGCGTCCGGCGGTCTTTGTCCCCGAGTCCACCCGCTGCCGGGACCTCTTCCGCAAAATGGGCGAGGAGAAGGTCCAGATCGCCGTGGTGGTGGACGAATACGGCGGCACCTCCGGCATCGTCACCATGGAGGACCTGCTGGAATCCATCGTGGGCAGCATCCAGGACGAGTATGACAACGAGGAGGAAGAGGTCACCAACCTGGCCGACGGCTCCTACACCTTTGACGGCGACATCGACCTGCTGGAGGTAGAACGGCTGCTGGACGTGGACCTCTCCGAGTACACCGAGGAGGATTACGAAACCCTGGGCGGAATGCTCATCGGCGTCCTGGACCGCATCCCCGACCCCGACGAGCACCCCTCCGTGGACATCGAGGACGTCCGGTTTACCGTGGACGAGGCCAACGAGCGGCAGATCCTCAGGGTCCGCGCCGAAAAGCTGAAGCCGGAGGGCGGACAGGAATAAGAGAATATACTATATAGTACAAGCACCCCCCTGGCTAAGCCGGGGGGTGCTAATTTTATCTCTCTTCTGGTATGTTGCTTAGTTCATAGGGCTTACGGTTGTTGGTCAAACCAAGAATATAGTCGGTACTAGTTTTGTAATACTGGGCCAACTTAATCAAAGCCCATACAGGAAGTGCATAGGTTCCTTTCTCATAACGTCGGTAAACTTCTCTTTTGCAGGAAAGGACCCCTGCAATTTCTTCCTGTGTCTTGTCTGCATCAATCCTCAAGTCCTCTAACCTTTGAAAAAACATTTCAGCATCACCTTCTTTAAGATAATGCTACTATTTTGTTGCATCGCACGTTTGAATATGCTACAATATTGTTGCATCTCCACAAGCGTGGGCCGGAGGACGCCCTGCGGCAACAGGACTGGGAGGGGCCTTTGCTGCAACACTGGCTCCTTCCCCTTCGGGCCCATCCTTGTGGAGATGCATATGACGCATTGCGCCCTCACGCCGTGCAGATGATAACAAGGAAAGCGGGCCCCGCCACAGCGGGGCCCGCTTTTTAAATCCTGCCTTATCCGGCCAGCGGGTTGCCGGTTGACCGCAGGGCAATCCGGCAAAGAGGCGGGGCGGTGAGCTTGTACAGGCTTTGCTGGCTCCGTCCGCAGGG
>JAEXZK010000283.1 GCA_023451415.1 Bacillota bacterium
GTCCTCATACTCCGCCAGCTCGGCAAAGTCTATGATCTCCCGGTAGGTCTCATCCATAAACTGGCGGGTGTAGCCCAGCATCGCCCCCCGGAGGTAGGCGTTTTCCTTAACGGTCAGGTCCCCGTCAAAGCCGGAGGCAAGCTCCAGCAGGGCCGCAATGGTCCCCTCCCGTCTGACCGTGCCCCGGGTGGGCTCCATGATCCCCGATACGGCCTTGAGGAGGGTGGACTTTCCCGCGCCGTTGGTGCCGATGATCCCCAGCATCTGCCCCCGCTCCAGGGAGAAGCTGACGCCGTCCACCGCCCAGAACTCCTTGACCGTATAATCGTGCCTGAGCTTGCGCACCACGTATTCCTTCAGCCCTATTTCCTTAAAGTCCCCCGATATATACCGGATGGCGACATCTTTCAACTCCAATATCATTTATGTCGCCTCCTCACACATAATAAAGGAACTTGTGATTGTACTTCCTGTACATCCAGCAGCCGATCCCCAGCATCACCAGGGCGTAAAAGGCACAAAGCAGATGGAAGGTCGGGGCTGGGATGCTGTTTTCAATGACGATTTTGCGGAAATAGCGGATATACACAAAAACGGGATTGGCATAAAACAGATACTGGATCTCAAGAGGATAGGCATTGATGTTATAAAAAATAGCCGAAAGATACATCAGCAGCATGGTAAAGATGCTGTAGAGATATTCTATGTCCCGGAAAAATACAAAAAGCGCCGACAGCACCATCCCCACGCCGATATTGAAAACCGTAAGGCAGGCAATGGGATAAAGCAGCAGGAAGAACGTCCACCGGAAAGGAATCCCCGGGTCCAGGGCCACAAAAATAAAAAACACCACCAGGGTCAGGCAAAAATTGATAAAGGCCTGGACGTTCCGGGACAGGAGGAACATGTATTTGGGCACATCCACCTTGGTAAAAATCCCCGCGTTGGCCATCAGGGAGCGCATCCCGCCGTTGGTGGCGTCGCTGAAATAGGAAAACAGCAGGTTGCCGCAAAACAGATAGATCACATAATGCTCTGTGGTGCGGCCGAAGAAGCGGGTAAACACCAGGGCCATGACCGCAAGGGTCAGCAGCGGGGATAATATGCTCCATATCATCCCCAGCACCGTGCGCTTGTACTTCTTTTTAAAGTCACGCTTCACCAGTTCCTCAAACAGAAACCGGTATTTTTTCATTTTCTGGATCATTGAGGGTCCCTCGCTTTGCGTTCTTTCAATCGGTCATGGCCGGCCGGTCTCTTTGCCCCGGGCAGACATGGCGGGGCAAAACAAGCGCCGCCGCCGTTTTGGCTCCCGGCAGCTTTTGTTTTTCTCTTCTCCGCGGTTCTTTTTTGGGGGCCAGCGCCCGGATCAGCCCCGGGAGGGCCCGCCTGGCACAGCTTTTTGCCGGGGCGGAAAGAAAATACGGCCGGAAGCTCCTCCGGCGCCGGAAAGCTGCGCCGGTTCTTTGTCCGCTGCGGGCATCCCGGTCAAACAACTATTCTTCCCATAAGTCCCAACTATTATAGCAGACTGGGATGTCCGCCGCAAGAGCGGCGACCTTTTGCCGCCCCTGCACGCTAAAGGGTCCATCGCAGAATAACTTTCCGCAATGGACCCCTCTTATCGCTTACCGTTCTTTTGCATATTTTTTCTTGGTGGCCATCCCGCCGCGGATGTGCCGCTCCTGTTTATTTTTGTCCAGTACTTCCTTGACCTTCAGATACAGCGGGAAGTTGATTTTCTGCAAACGTTCCGTTATATCTTTATGTACCGTAGATTTTGAAATATCAAATTTTTTGGCGGTTTCCCGTACGGTGGCCCCTGTCTCGATAATGTACAGGGCAAAGGTGTTGGCTCTGTCTTCTGGGAGACCCTTCAAGTCATTCCCTCCCTCAAATGTTGGTCTTGTTACAATATATGGCCCCGCCGGGGGATGTATGTGTGTTTTGTCCTCGAAAAAGCGCCTTTTCTCCGGCCGCCGGCCTGCTGAGAACGGTTTGCAATCCTCCGGATGGATATGCTATGATAAGCACGGGCAGAACCGGCCGCCCCCGGCTCCGCGCCCGCCACAACGCATTGCGAAGGAGATGTATGTAAGGTGATCATCCCCCTGGACGCCGAAATCATGGAAAGCCTGACCAAGACCGAACGCGAAGTGGTCCATTTCATCAACAGCAATGAGGATCGACTCTCCCAGCTGTCCATTGTTGACATCGCCTACGAGACCTTTTCCTCCCCGGCCACTGTTTCCCGGGCCATCCGCAAGTGCCGGATCAACGGCTTCAACGAGCTGCGGTACAAGCTGACGGCAGGCGCCAGTGACAAGCAGCTGGTGGATGTCAATGAGATCCTCAACAAGTCCCTCATCGAGGCTTCCCGCACCGTGGAGCAGATTTCCATGGCCGACATTGTCCAAAGCATCGACTTGATCCGGGGCGCCCGGCGGGTCTACGTCTTTGCCCGCGGGATGACCGAGTACATTGCCAATGAGTTCTGCTTTAAGCTCCAGCTGATGAACATCGACGCCATGATGACCGATGACCCCAAGATCATGGTGAGCATCGCCCAGTCCATCTCCCCCCAGAGCCTGGCGGTGATTTTCTCCCTCAACGGGCACACCCCGGAGCTGGTGGAGTCCGCCATGAACGCCAGTCTCATGGGCTGCCCGGTCATCACCTGCTCCTGCAACCCGGACAGCGAGCTTGCCCAATATTCCACCGTCCATATTGTGGGATACAAGCACAGCCATGTTTCCTTCCGTTCCTATGAGGTCACCTCACGGCTGCCCCTGCTGATTATTTCCCGGGTGCTCATCGACGAGCTGGTGAACACCTCCAGCTCCCCTCCTGTGTGAATTCACAACCTCTGTCCGCCTCTGGCAGAACCAAATATGAGATGAAAGTCTTTTTAATTTTCGAAAAGATTTTCATCTTTTTTTTGTTTATACTAGAGGCATAAAGGAAAGGAGGGGGTAAAAATTATCTACACACTGACGATGAATCCCGCCATCGACATGAACATTGCCACACAGGGAATCAAACCCAGATTGGTCAACAGAACCCTGGATACCGTTTATACCCCCAATGGAAAGGGCATAAATAGCACAAGGGTCCTGCGGCACTTTGGGATGGACTCCGCGGTGCTGGGCTTCTTCGGAGGATTCAGCGGCCGCTACATTGTAGAGACCCTGCGGGAAGAGGGCGCTCCCGTTTATGACATCCCCGTGGAGGACATCACACGGATCAATATCTTTCTCAACGACGGGCAGCAGGAATATAAATTTGTCAACGACGGCGCCCGGGTGTCCCTCCAGGCCCAGGAACAGCTGCTGGAGCTGCTGGGGTCCCTTGAGGATTTCCGCTTCCTCACCATCAACGGCAGCCTGCCCCCGGGGATCGACGAATCTTTTTATGACCGCGTCCTTGATGTGTGCGGCCGCAGGGGAGTTCAGGTAGTCCTGGATATCAGCTCCAAGCGGCTGCCCCAGCTTCTCCGGTACCGCCCTCTCCTTATCAAGCCAAACGACGAGGAAGTGCTCCATATCTGGGGCAAGCATCTGGCAAGCGCCTCTGATGTGGAAAAAGTGATGGATCTGCTCCACGGGCAGGGCGCCCGGAATGTCCTCCTGACCCTGGGGGACAAGGGGATGCTCTTCAGCGATGGAACGAACATCTGGTACTGCGACGCCCCCAAGGTAAAACTGGTCAGCTCGGCCTGCGCGGGGGACGCCTCCCTGGCGGCCTTCCTCAGCGAGTGGCTGGGCAGCGGGGATGTGGAGCAGGCTATGAAGAAGGCTAGCGCCACCGGCGGAAACGTCGCCGAAAGCGCAGGGCTGGGCGATATGAAAAAGGTCCCGGCATATATGAAAAACTTGACAGTGAGGAAAGTGAGGTAGTAGTATGAGTAAGAAGATTTTAGCCGTCACGGGCTGTCCCACCGGGATTGCCCACACCTTCATGGCCGAGGAGGCCCTGAAAACCGCCGCCAAGGAAATGGGCGTGGACATCAAGGTGGAGACCAACGGCGCCGTGGGCGTGGAAAATGCCATCACCCCCGAGGATATGAAGGACGCCATCGGCGTCATTATCGCTTCGGACAAAAACGAGAACGTGGGCCGTTTCAGCGGCCTGCCCGTCCTGGAGACCTCTGTCTCCGACGGCATCAACAAACCCAAGGAGCTGATCCAGAAGGTCCTGGACGGCAAGGTTCCCGTCCTCAAAGCCTCCGGCGCATCCCCCAGGGCCGACCGGGAAGATGTCGGCGAGGTCAAGGAGTCCTTTGGCCGCCAGATCTACAAGCATCTGATGAACGGCGTCAGCCACATGCTCCCCTTTGTGGTGGCCGGCGGTATCCTCACCGCGGTTTCCTTCCTCTGGGGCATCTATTCCTTTGATCCCAACAGCGACCAATACAACGCCTTTGCCGCCATGCTCAAATCCATCGGCGGGGTGTCCATGGGCTTGATGGTCCCTATTTTCTCGGCCTTTATCGCCCAGTCCATCGCCAACCGCCCCGGCATGATCGCCGGCTTTGTAGGCGGCATGATCGCTTCCAACACCGGCTCCGGCTTCATCGGAGGCATCCTGGCGGGCTTTGTGGCGGGCTACTTCACCTATTATCTGGTCAAGAGCCTTTCCGGCATGCCCAAGCAGTTTGAGGGCCTCAAGTCCATCTTCCTCATCCCCCTGGTCAGCGTCTCCGTCATCGGCATCTTCATGTCTCTGACCGCAGGGCCGGTGTCTTCCATCAACCAGGCCATGATGGACTTCCTGGCCGGACTCCAGAACTCCAACCCCCTGCTCCTTGGCATCGTTATCGGCTGCATGAGCGCCTTTGACATGGGCGGGCCCGTCAACAAGGCCGCTTACGTCACCGGCACCATGCTCCTGGGCCAGGGAAACTACTACTTTATGGCCGGCGTTTCCGCTGCCTGCATCACCCCGCCCCTGGTCATAGCCATCGCCACCACCATCTTCCGCGACAAGTTCACCGACGACGAGAAGGCCGCCGGCATCGCCAACTATGTCCTGGGCTGCACCCACATCACCGAGGGTGCCATCCCCTTTGCCGCCAAAAACCCCTTGGTGGTCCTCCCCATCCTGATGCTTTCTTCTTCCATCTCCGCAGTGATCACCTACTTCCTCCAGATTCAGGTGCCCGCCCCTCACGGCGGTTTCCTCATCCTGCCCCTGGTGGATAAGCCCCTCCTGTGGGTGGGCGCTATCCTCATTGGCTCGGTGGTGGGCGCGCTGATCTACGGTATCACAAAAAAGAAAGTTGAGTGAGAATCCATGCTGGTTTCCGGAATTCAAGCGTTGAACATTGCCTCCAAGCAGAATTACGCCCTCCCCGCCTTCAACTACATGAATATGGAAAACCTTCAGGCCATCCTGGCGGGCGCGGAGGAGTTGAACGCTCCGGTCATCATCCAGACGAGCCAGAACGCCATTGATTACGCGGGCTTTGAATACCTGCGGGACATCGGTGTGGGCGCCGCCCAGCGGGCCAGCATCCCGGTTGCTCTTCATCTGGACCACGGCAAGAACTTTGCCCTGAATATGCGCTGCATCCGCCATGGCTGGACCTCTGTGATGATGGACGCCTCTCTCCAGCCCATGGAGGAGAACATCGCCGCGGTCCGCGAGGTGGTCAAGGCCGCCCACTGCCTGGATATCTCGGTGGAAGCCGAGCTGGGCTTCATCGGCGGCAAGGAGGGTGACGCTGACGCCGGAGACGTTTACACCAAGCCTGAGGACGCAAAGCGCTTTTTTGAGGAGACCGGCTGCGATTCCCTTGCCATCGCCGTAGGCACCCAGCACGGGCTCTACAAGGGCGAGGTAAAGATTGATTACCAGCGGATCAGGGACATCAAGGAGGCCGTGGGAGGCCGTCCCCTGGTCCTCCACGGTACCTCCTTCGTGCCTCTGGAGATGATCTCCAAGGCCATAGACAGCGGTATCAACAAGGTCAACTTTGACAGTGAGCTGAAGATGGCCGGCATGCAGGCCATCCGCCGCTACCTGGCCGACAATCCCGAGGTCTACGACCTGCGGAAGATGAACCGGCCCATGATGGCGGCCATGAAAGATGTCGTCATGGAAAAAATTCGTGTTTGCAAAGCGGAGGGAAAATCATGGATCAAGTAATTTCCGGCGGTTCCGGCCTGTTTGCCGAAGACACCATCTGCACCGACCTGCGGGCCACCAGCAAGGATGAGGCCATCCGGGAGATGATCGATCTCCTGTACGACGCCGGGGTCGTCACCGACAAGGCTGTGTTTACCAAGGTCATCTATGACCGGGAGGCCCTTTCCACCACCGGCATCGGCTTCGGCATTGCCATCCCCCACGGCAAAAGCGCTGTGGTGCAAAGCCCCCGGGTGGCGGTGGGTCTCGCCAGGGACGGGCTGGACTTTGCCTCCAACGATAACGAGCCCGTTTACCTGGTCTTTATGATCGCTGTCCCCGTGGAGGACGAAAGCAACCTCCATCTGAAGATCCTGGCGGCCCTTTCCAGGAAGCTGATGCACGACGACTTCCGCAGCGCCCTCCTGGCCAGCCACACCAAGGCGGAGATCCTGGAGCAGCTGAGCACCATCGTACCCAAGCCCTGAGATATCCTAGGAAATAAAAAGGCAGCCCGCGTTCTTTACGAGCGCGGGCTGCCTTTTTATTCTTAGAGCTTGTTTAAAAATGGAAAACTTGCCGGATTTTCCGCAGGCGGCGGATGGGCGCAAGGCAAATCCGGAAGCCTTCCGGATTTCCAGGCTTCTGGGCGGCCCGACCGGCAGAAAAAGGGCCGTTTTGATCTTTCCGGCGGGCTTTAAACCTTCAGCTCGGCTTTTTCGCCCAAAAGGTCCTTGTTGGCGTCCAGCACGGGGCGGATCACATCCCGGAGGAACTCCTCCACCTGCTGGCCGCTGCGGCCGGTGAAGGCGGCGGGGTCCAGGATTTCCTCCGCCTCGGCCCTGGTGATGCCAAAGGCGGGGTCGGCGCAGATGCGGTCCAGAAGATCGTTCTTTCCGCCCTCCTCCTTGACCACCCGGGCCGCCGCCTGGGAGTGGACGCGGAGCTTTTCGTGGAGCTCCTGGCGGTTGCCGCCCTTTTTGACGGCCCGCATCATGATGTTCTCGGTGGCCATAAAGGGCAGTTCGTTCATCACCCGCTGGCGGACCACCTTGGGATAAACCACCAGGCCGTCGCAGACATTGAGGAGGATGTTCAAAATGGCGTCGGCGGCCAGGAACGCCTCGGCCACCGAGATGCGCTTGTTGGCGCTGTCGTCCAGGGTGCGCTCAAACCACTGGGTGCCCGCGGTAAAGGCGGGGTTCAGGGCGTCGATCATCAGATAGCGGCTCAGGGAGGTGATACGCTCGCTGCGCATGGGGTTGCGCTTGTAGGGCATGGCGGAGGAGCCGATTTGGCTCTTTTCAAAGGGCTCCTCCATCTCCTTGAAGTTCTGGAGCAGGCGCATGTCGTAGGAGAACTTGCTGGCGCTCTGGCCCAGGCCGGACAGGGCGCTGACCACCTGGTAGTCCATCTTGCGGGAATAGGTCTGGCCCGAGACGGGGACCACCCGGTCAAAGCCCATCTCCCGGGCGATGTCGGCCTCCACCGCCTTGATCTTGGCGGCGTCGCCCTCAAAAAGCTCCACAAAGCTGGCCTGGGTGCCGGTGGTGCCCTTGCTGCCCAGGAGCGCCAGGGTGTCCATCCGGTGCTCAATCTCCTGGAGATCCATGTAGAATTCATTCATCCACAGAGTGGCCCGCTTGCCCACGGTGGTGAGCTGGGCGGGCTGGAGATGGGTGTAGGCCAGAGCGGGCATATCCTTGTACCGGCCTGCAAAATCGGCCAGCAGGCTCAGCACCCCCAGCAGCTTCCGCCGGACCACCGTCAGGGCTTCTTTCATGACCACCACGTCGGTGTTGTCCCCCACATAGCAGGAGGTGGCGCCCAGATGAATGATCCCCTGGGCCCCGGGGCACTGGAGGCCGTAGGCGTAGACGTGGCTCATGACGTCATGGCGGCACTCCCGCTCCCTGCGGATGGCGTCCTCGTAGTTGATGTCCTCCTTGTGGGCCTCCAGCTCCGCGATCTGCTCATCGGTGATGGGCAGGCCCTGGCGCTGTTCGGCCCTGGCCAGAGCGATCCACAGCCGCCGCCAGGTCTTAAACTTGTTGTCCTCCGAGAAGATATACTGCATCTCGTCGCTGGCGTACCGGGTGGAAAAGGGGCTCAGGTATCGGTTGTGTTCCAAAACAATTGCCTCCTGACAGTTTCTTTGGGGATGGGGCGCCGCCCTCCCGGAAGAGGGCGGCGCCGGGGGTTCCCTTTCCGGTTACAGCTTGAAGTAATCCACGCCGCCCTCAAAGATGGGCTGGTACTTGTCGCCGTCCACGTTTTTGTACAGATCGTTGCCGCTGCGCTCGCTGTGGCCCATTTTGCCCAGGACGCGGCCATCGGGGGAGGTGATGCTCTCCACGGCCCAGAGGGAGCCGTTGGGGTTGTGACGCAGGTCCATGGTGGGATTGCCCTCCAGGTCCACATACTGGGTGGCCACCTGTCCGGCGGCCGCCAGCTTCTCCATCAGCGCCAGAGGGGCCACAAAGCGGCCCTCGCCGTGGGAGATGGCCACGGTGTGGATATCCCCTGCCTGGCAGCGGAAGAGCCAGGGGCTGAGGTTGGAGGCCACCCGGGTGCGCACCAGCATGCTCTGGTGGCGGCCGATGGTGTTGAAGGTGAGGGTGGGGCAGTTCTCGTCGGTGTCCACAATGCGGCCGTAGGGGACCAGGCCCAGCTTGATGAGGGCCTGGAAGCCGTTGCAGATGCCCAGCATCAGGCCGTCCCGGCTGTCCAGCAGCTCATGGACCGCCTGGGCGATGCGGGGGTTGCGGAAGAAGGCGGTGATGAACTTGCCCGAGCCGTCGGGCTCGTCACCGCCGGAGAAGCCACCGGGGAGCACCACCATCTGGCTCTGGCGGATGAGGCTCTCCATGGCCTGGATGCTCTCGGCCACATCACCGGAGGTGAGGTTGCGGATCACCATGATCTCCGGGTCGGCCCCGGCCCGGCGCAGGGCCCGGGCGGTGTCGTACTCGCAGTTGGTACCGGGGAATACGGGAATGAGGGCCTTGGGACGGGCCACGCCCACCTTGGGGGCGGCCCGGCGGAGGGCGGAAAAGGTGATGGGCTCCACCCCGGCCTTCTCCTGGCCGGGGGCCGCCCGGTAGGGCAGCACCGGCTCCAGTTTGGCCTCCCAGGCCTCCTGGACGGCGGCCAGGTCCACGGTTTCCCCGCCAGCGGAGAAGGTGTAGGCGGCGGTGGTGCGGCCCAGGGTCTCCCCCTCGTCCGCGCCGTCGGCCAGCTCCAGGATGAAGCTGCCGTACTGCCAGCCAAAGAGCCTGGAGGCGTCAAAGGCGGGGTCGATCTCCACGCCCAGCCGGTTGCCCGCAGCCATCTTACAGAGGGCCTCGGCAATGCCGCCGTGGCCGGGGGTGTAGGCGGCCAGCACCCTGCCTTCCCGGATCAGGGCCTCCACCTGGTCGTAGAGGGCCAGGAGGGCCTGGGGGTCGTAGGGGTCGGCGGAAAGGAATCCAAGGCGGCTCCCCGCCTTTTTCAGCTCGGGGGTGAGGACTGTGCCCGTCCTTCCGGGTGCCACGGCAAAGGCGACCAGGGTGGGGGGCACGTCCAGCTCCTCAAAGCTGCCGGACATGCTGTCCTTGCCGCCGATGGCGGCGATGCCAAGGCCCAGCTGGGCGTCCAGGGCACCCAGGAGGGCGGCAAAGGGCTTTCCCCAACGCTGGGGCTGGGTGCGCAGCCGCTCAAAGTATTCCTGGAAGGTGAGATAGGCGTCCTTATGGCTGAAGCCGGTGGCCACCAGCTTGGAGACGCTCTCCACCACCGCCAGATAGGCGCCGTGGTAGGGGCTCTGTTCCGAGAGGAAGGGGTTGAAGCCCCAGGCCATGCCGGAGCAGGTGGTGGTCTCACCCGGCACCGGCAGCTTGGCTGCCATAGCCTGGGCGGGGGTCAGCTGGGTGCGCCCGCCAAAGGGCATCACCACGGTGGCTGCGCCGATGGTGCTGTCAAAGCGCTCGGTGAGGCCCTTGCGGGAGCAGGTGTTCAGGTCGGACATCAGGCTCCGGAGCTTCTCCGCCAGGGTATCTCCCCGGACGGGGGAGCGGTCCTCCACCGCGGCGGCGGGCACCGCCACCCTGGCGTGCTTCTCCGCGCCGTTGGAGTTCAGGAACTCCCGGGAAACGTCCACAATGGTGCGGCCCTTCCAGGTCATCCGCAGCCGGGGTTCTTCTGTGACTTTGGCCACCAGGGTGGCCTCCAGGTTCTCGCCGCGGGCCTTGGCCAGGAAGGCATCCAGGTCCTGGGGGGCCAGCACAACGGCCATCCGCTCCTGGCTCTCGGAGATGGCCAGCTCGGTGCCGTCCAGGCCCTCGTATTTCTTGGGCACTGCGTCCAGGCTGATGTCCAGGCCGTCGGCCAGCTCGCCGATGGCCACCGACACGCCTCCCGCGCCAAAGTCGTTGCACCGCTTGATGAGGCGGGTGACCTCAGGGTCCCGGAAAAGGCGCTGGAGCTTCCGCTCCACAGGGGCGTTGCCCTTCTGGACCTCCGCGCCGCAGGTCTCCAGGCTCTGGAGGCCGTGGGCCTTGGAGGAGCCGGTGGCTCCTCCGCAGCCGTCCCGGCCGGTGCGGCCGCCCAGCAGGACGATGACGTCCCCGGGGACGGGGCGCTCCCGGCGGACATTGGAGGCCGGGGCCGCGCCCACCACCGCGCCGATCTCCATCCGCTTGGCGGCGTAGCCGGGGTGGTAGAGCTCATCCACCAGGCCGGTGGCCAGGCCGATCTGGTTGCCGTAGGAGCTGTACCCGGCGGCGGCCGTGGTCACCAGCTTCCGCTGGGGCAGCTTGCCGGGCATGGTGTCCGCCACGGGGCGGAGGGGGTCCGCCGCACCGGTGACCCGCATGGCCTGGTAGACGTAGCTCCGGCCGGAAAGGGGGTCCCGGATGGCACCGCCGATGCAGGTGGCGGCCCCGCCGAAGGGCTCGATCTCGGTGGGGTGGTTGTGGGTCTCGTTCTTGAACATGAGGAGCCATTCCTCATCCTTGCCGCCGTTGTCCACAGTGATGCGGATGGAGCAGGCGTTGATCTCCTCCGACTCGTCCAGGTTCTTCAGGCAGCCCTTGTGCTTCAGGTACCGGCCGCCGATGGTGGCCATGTCCATAAGGGTGACCGGCTTTTTGTCCCGGCCCAGCTCCCGGCGGATGGCCAGGTATCTGTCAAAGGCCCGTTGGACGTCCTTGTCGCTGATGGCGGCGTCGTCCAGGATGGTGCCAAAGGTGGTGTGGCGGCAGTGGTCGGACCAGTAGGTGTCGATCATCCGCACCTCGGTGATGGTGGGATCCCGATCCTCGGTGCGGAAGTACTCCTGGCAGAAGGCCGCGTCGTCCACATCCATGGCCAGGCCGTACCGGGCCACAAAATCCTCCAGGCCCTTGCGGTCCAGCTTCAGGAAGCCCTCCAGGGTCTCCACATGGTCGGGGGCGGCATACTCCACCGCCAGGGTGGAGCGCTCCTCCAGGGAGGCCTCCCGGCTCTCCACGGGGTTGATGACATACTTCTTGATCTGGCTCAGCTCCTCCCCGGAGGGGGAGCCGGCCAGGAGGAACACCCGGGCGGTACGCACCAGGGGACGCTCCCCCTGGGAGACCAGCTGGATGCACTCGGCGCAGGAATCGGCCCGCTGGTCAAACTGGCCGGGCAGGTACTCGGTGGCAAAGACCGCGTCCGCCCCCTGGGGCAGCCGGTCGTAGGTCTCGTCCAGCTGGGGCTCCGAAAAGACGATGGGCAGGCAGCGGCGGAACAGGGCCTCATCGATGCCCTCCACGTCGTAACGGTTGAGCAGGCGCAGGCCGGTGACGCTGGTGATCCTCAGCAGGTCCCGGATCTCCGCCAGATGGCCCATGGCTTCCACGTCGTAGGGCTTGCGTTTTTCCACATAGATCCTAAAAACAGACATGGTTTCTCTCCCAATCGTAAGATATCGTTAGCTGAGGGCCGCCAGGGCGCGGGCGCCGATGTCGCTGCGGCGGTGGGCCCCTTCAAAGGCGATCTTGTCGCTGGCGGCGTAGGCCTTGTCCACGGCCTGGCGGAGGGTGGGGGCGGTGGCGGTGACTCCCAGGACCCGGCCGCCGGCGGTGACCAGGGTCCCGTCCTCCAGGGCCTTGGTGCCGGCGTGGTAGACGGTGGCGCCGCAGCCGGGGATCTGTCCTCCCA
>JAEXZK010000096.1 GCA_023451415.1 Bacillota bacterium
TTTTCTCCTCATTCTGGTTCCATATTTTCGCAAGTCTGACTCTCCAGAAATATTGGTAAATCTTTGGTAAAATTGAGAGCGAAACACAAAAAACGCTTATTTTCGGGACTTATAAGACGATTTGAGACTTTTCATCATGCCCGGTAAATCCTGCCGTGGCAGACAAACAGTATTTTATGGGTAGTTTCCATGGAGTACCTCCTGTTTTTGTGGGGTTGCTCTCCCATTGTACCATACCCGCGGCAAAAAAATTTGAAATGGCGCAGGAGGATAGGGAAGGATAAGCGAGTAAAACGAAGAAAAACAGAGATTATAAAAAGCAGATTAAAATATCGCAAAAAAAGGCTTGACAGCCCCGCCGGCCCTGGATATAATAAAGAGCGTGACTTCCCACCAAATGCGCTTTTTGCGCGCTTTTAGCAGGGATATTAGGTCAAATGAGATAGAAATCTGATTAGGAGGAAACATTATGTCTACTACCATGGCGAAGCCCGAGACTGTCGTGCGCAAGTGGTATATCCTGGACGCCGCCGGCAAGCCCATGGGCCGCACCGCCGCCGCCGCTGCCACTCTGCTGCGCGGCAAGCATAAGCCCACCTTCACCCCCCATGTGGACTGCGGCGATCATGTCATCATTGTCAACGCCGCCCAGGCGGTGCTCACCGGCCGCAAGCTGGAGCAGAAATACTACCGCCATCATTCCGGCTGGGTCGGAGGCCTTAAGGAGGTCCAGTACAAGACCCTGATGGAGAAGAACCCCGAGAAGGCGATGATGCTGGCTGTCAAGGGCATGCTGCCCGATACCACCATCGGCCGCAAGGCTCTGACCCGCTGCCGCATTTTTGCCGGCGCGGAGCATAACCATGCCGCCCAGAAGCCTGAAGCCTGGAACCTGTAATCGGAAGGAGGAAGCAGCATGTACGAAAGCAAACCTTATTACTACGGCACCGGCCGCAGAAAGCATTCCGTGGCCCGTGTACGCCTTTATGCCGGCACCGGCAAGATCACCATCAACGGCCGTGATATCGACGACTACTTCGGCCTGGAGACCCTCAAGCTCATCGTCCGCCAGCCCATGGCTCTGACCAACACCCTGGGCCGGTTCGATATTGTGTGCACCGCCTCCGGCGGCGGCGTTTCCGGCCAGGCCGGCGCCATCCGCCACGGCATCTCCCGCGCCCTGCTCCAGCATGGCGACGAGATGCGCCCCATCCTCAAGAAGGCGGGCCTGCTCACCCGCGACCCCAGAATGAAAGAGCGCAAGAAGTACGGCCTCAAAGCCGCCCGCCGCGCTCCCCAGTTCTCCAAGAGATAATCTGCGGGAAACCGCGGCCCACAGCCTTTGCGGCAGTGGTGGGCCTGGCCGGGCCCCAGTTCTCCAAGAGATGTTTTTCTGGTTTTTTACGGGAAGGCTCCCGTTTTGGTGTGTGTGTGAATCTTTACAAAAATCCCCCCTGTTTTCAGGGGGGATTTTTGTCGTTCCGGGGCCCCTTTTGATGCCGCAAGGGGACAAAAAGGGGCCCTTTTGCAAATGCAGTCGAGAAAAAAGCCTTAATTTTTTTATGATTTTATAAATGAGAGCCAAAATTTATTTAACAATTTGTATATAGTAACAAGGATTTGCCCAAAATATGGAGGAAAAACCCTTCAAAAAAAACCTTTTGTGGAAGGCTTTTCTTGACAAAAGGCAGCAAGGTGGTTATAATAGCCCATGCCTTGGCGGTTCCGGCCCCAGGCGGGCTTTCCCAAAAGGCCGCGAGGCCTTTTGACAGGCCACTTTATGCAAGGAGAGAACGAGGAGAACCTATGGAAAAAAGCACCATACGACGGTTGGCCGTGGGCGTGCTTCGGGGGATTGCGAGCCGTACCTTTGCCCTGACATGCTTTGCGGTTCTTCTGTCCGCAGTCATTTTTGCCGTGGCGTATCTGAGCAATATCGTCTACATCATCGATGGCGATGAGACGGTGGTCACCGTCACTGCCAGCCGGGACCCGGAAGAGATCCTGGAGGCTGAGCAGATCGAAACAACGGAGAAGGATGCCGTCTACATGGATGCGCCTGACGGCCGCTTCACCCAGCTCACCGTTGTGCGGGGGTATCCCGTCTACGTCACCGTGGATGGCGCCACCACCGAGTACAACTGCCTGGGAGGCACGGTGGGGCAGCTCCTGGTCCAGCACGATATCGAGATCGGCCCCCACGACAAGGTCACCCACAACAACTGGGACCCCGCCGAGGAGGGGGAGGAGATCGTCATCACCCGGGTGGCTTTCAACAGCTTCCAGGAGACGGAGGTCATCCCCAAGGAGGTCATCTACAAGGGCACCAGCCTGCTGGGCAGCGGGCGCTCCCGGGTGCTGGAGGCGGGCTACGACGGCTCCATGACCCACACCTATCACCAGATCCTGGAGGACGGCGAGGTGGTGGAAACCATCCTGATGGATACCCAGATCACCAAGTCCCCCAAGACCGAGACCATCCTGGTGGGGGACGGCAGCCCCATCTCCCAGCTGGATTACAGCAGCGAGTTCCCTCTGGATGAGAACGGCAACCCCCTCAACTATGTCACTGTTTATCATAACCAGAAGGCCACCGGCTATTACGCCGGGCCCAAGGCCTACGGCTCGGCGGTGTATTCCGACGCCGACCACCCCGACCTGGGGGACTGCGTGGCGGGCACTGTGGCCGTCCGCGCCGACGAGATCCCCTACGGCACCCGGATGTACATCAAGACCCCGG
This sequence comes from Bacillota bacterium, assembly GCA_023451415.1. Lineage (GTDB taxonomy): Bacteria > Bacillota > Clostridia > Oscillospirales > Ruminococcaceae > Angelakisella. Next base: position 2,741 of record JAEXZK010000096.1, read on the forward strand.
ACGGCAAGTTCATTTACGGCTACGCCATCGCCAACGACACCGGCACGGGGCTCCTCCAGGGCAAGATCGACGTTGACCTCTATTACGACAGCTATCTGGAAAGCGTCCTCAACAGCGCCCGCTTTGTGGACATTTACATCCTGGATTATCCCGACTGACCCAAAACGGCAGACACAAAAAGACCCGGCGGAGGGGGAAAGCCCCAGACCGCCGGGCCTTTTTTGCGCCCAAAGGGCCCCGGAAACCCTCCGGAAGGCCCAAAGCAAAACGCGCCCTCTGCTTTGGAGGGCGCGTCATGGGATGAGGGAGCGGCTACTGGATATCTTCCTTCTTGATCTTAAAGAAAAAGCGCAGGATGCCGGACAAAAATCTCGGGCTCTTGACGACGACCACTTTCAAGACGCTTCACCACCTTTGTTGGAGAAATGCAGGCGCTTTTGCTCAGCTGGACGCCAGGATCCCCAGGGCGATGAGAAAGACCGCCGCCAGCAGCACCACCAGCTTGAGGGAAAAGAAAAGGGAGAAGAAAACGCCCGCCCCAAAGGCGATGCAGATGATGGGCAGATTGGAACAGGGACCGGGACCGCGGCCGCAGCGTCTGCGCATCTTCCTCTCCTCCTTTCCACTGTTATGTAACACTCCTCCGCCCGCAGGCAAAAGGGCCGTTACTCCATTATACGCGCCGGGGCCAAAAGGGTTCGGGGACGAGCTTTTCACACATTTTCACAAGGCATGTGGAAAACTCGGTTGAAAAGGTGGAAAACACAAATCGTTCACAAAAAAGATACGCAGAGTATACCTCAAGGACCTGGACCTTCTCCGATACATAAGGCGGCCCTCTTGGGGGAAAATAGGGATGGAACCACATCCAAGCCTTAAGAAAGAAAGGAACGACTCACATGTCCGTATCTCCAAAAGATTACGATAAGATGTCCAAAAAGGCGTCGCCCCCCACCAAAAGCTGGCGGAACATCCCCATGGCTTTTGTGGTGGGCGGACTCATCTGCACCCTGGGCCAGGCCCTCAGCAACCTGTACCTCTACGCCGGGCTGGAGAAGGACGCCGCCTCCGGCGCCACCTCCATCACCCTGGTTTTTCTGGCGGTGCTGCTCACAGGGCTGAAGCTCTACGACAAGATCGCCCGGTACGCCGGGGCCGGCACCCTGGTGCCCATCACCGGCTTTGCCAACGCCATGTCCTCGGCGGCCATCGAGTTCAAGAGCGAGGGCCTCATCATGGGCCTTGGGGCCAAGATGTTCACCATTGCCGGCCCGGTTATCGTCTACGGCGTGGGCGCGTCGGTGGTCTACGGCCTGGTGGTCTGGCTCTTTGGCCTGGCAGGATAGGAGGAGGATAAGAAATGGCAAGACGCTTGGGAGAATACACCCTGGAGCTCCGGCAGAGCCCCTCGGTCCTCAGCTGGGCCGCCGTGGGCGGCAAGGTGGAGGGGGAGGGCCCTTTGGCCAAGGAGTTTGACAAGATAGACGACGACACCACCTTTGGCCAGGACACCTGGGAGAAGGCGGAGAGCCTGATGCAGAAGGACGCCGTCAACCTGGCCCTGAAAAAGGGGAAACTGAGCCCTTCTGACTTGCAGTATGTTTTTGCAGGGGACCTGCTGAACCAGTGCATCAGCTCCACCTACGGCCTGCGGGACCTGGGGGTGCCGTTTATCGGACTGTACGGCGCCTGCTCCACCATGGCGGAGAGCCTCACCATGGCGGCGCTTTTTGTGGAGGCGGGCTTTGCCCAGCGGGCGGCTGCGGTCACCTCATCCCACTTCTGCTCCGCGGAGCGGCAGTTCCGCTTCCCTCTGGAGTACGGCGGCCAGCGGCCTCCCACAGCCCAGTGGACGGCCACCGCCAGCGGTGCGGCCGTGGTGGGGGAGCGCACCGCAGAGGGCCCCTATGTCCGGGCGGTGACCACCGGACGGATCAAGGACCTGGGCGTCACCGATGCCAACAACATGGGCGCCGCCATGGCCCCCGCCGCCGCGGACACCCTCCGCCAATATTTCAAGGACAGCGGCACCACCCCCGCGGACTACGACCTCATTGCCACCGGGGACCTGGGGGCCGTGGGCTCCGACCTTTTTTACCAGCTGCTGGGGGAGCTGGGGCCCCAGGTGCAGGGCCGTCACAAGGACTGCGGCCTCCTCCTCTACGACCGGGAAAAGCAGACCCAGGTGGATGCCGGGGGCTCCGGCTGCGGCTGCTCCGCCTCCGTCCTCTGTGCCCATATCCTGCCGGCCATCCGCCGGGGGGACCTGACCCACGTCCTCTTTATGGCCACGGGGGCCCTGATGTCCCCCACCTCGGTGCAGCAGGGGGAGTCCATCCCCGGAATCGCCCACCTGCTTTATCTTTCCTCCGAAAAGGGCGGGGAATAGGATGGATGGGTTTTCCTGTGTTTTTGGGCCGGGGGGCCATGGGCGGACACCTCCCGCGCCCCATGCGCGACAACGCCTTTATCACTTTTCTCCTTCGCGGGATAGGGGCGGCGCTGCAAAATTTGTCTTGCCGACGCGAAGCGGCGGAATGAGGCGTTATATGGAACTGTTTATGGAATACTTGAAGGCCTTTGCCGTGGGCGGCGTCCTGTGCGCCATCGGCCAGGTGCTTATTGATTATACCAAGCTTACCCCCGCCCGCATCCTGGTGGGCTATGTGGTGGCCGGCGTCATCCTGGGGGCGCTGGGGTGGTACCAGCCCCTGATAGAATTTGCCGGGGCGGGAGCTTCGGTGCCCCTCACCGGCTTTGGCAGCCTTCCCGGCCAGCCATTTCACGACGGACGATTTTTCCCAGGGG
>JAEXZK010000285.1 GCA_023451415.1 Bacillota bacterium
ACCTTGCCGTGATCCCGCTCATAGCCCAGCAGCTCGTACAGATGGTCATAATCCCGGGAAAAGGCGGTCTCGCGGGAACGCCCCGCCCGGAAGGCGAAGTTATCCCCGGCCTCCGACTCCTCCTGGAAGCCGGAAACATGGAGGTAGATGCCTTCTTCGCAGTTTTCAGTCCGGCCAAGGACCACCTTGTCGCCCCGGCGGATGTTCCGGTTCTCCACCACGTCCAGGCGGCCATCCTCCCGGAGGATAACCGAGCTGTCCATCCGGCTCTCTTCGGCCAGGAGCCACTTTCCATCTATCTTGAAGTATTCGGGGTACATGGAGGTGCTGTGGTAGTAGTCAGGGGCCACGCCGTCCATCTCGGCGGCAACGATTTTAGCGTCAGGGGCATTTTGAAATTTGGGCTGGGTGAAATCGGGCGCATGATATTCGGGCAGGTGGAAGGCCATAGTTTTTTCTCCTCTCAATGTGGTAAGGTTCAGCAAAGGGTGGCGTACATGACAGCCTTGATGGTATGCATCCGGTTTTCGGCTTCGTCAAAGACCACCGACTGCTTGGACTCGAACACCTCGTCGGTGACCTCCATCTCGGTCAGGCCGAATTTTTTGGCAATGTCGGCGCCGATGGTGGTCTTGGTGTCGTGGAAGGAGGGCAGGCAGTGCATAAAGAGGGCGGTATCCTTGGCCCCCGCCATGGCGGCAGCGTTGACCTGGTAGGGCTTCAGGAGCTTGATGCGGCTCTCCCACACGTCGTCCGGCTCGCCCATGGAGACCCAGATATCGGTGTAGATGACGTCGGCCCCGGCAGTGCCCGCCTTCACATCCTCGGTGAGGGTGACGGTGCAGCCGTTTTCGGCGGCCAGCTGGCGGCAGGTCTCCACCAGGTCCTCAGCGGGGAAAAGCTCCTTGGGGGCGCAGGCGGTAAAGTTGAGGCCCATTTTGGCGCAGGCTACCATTAGGGAGTTGCCCATATTGTTCCGGGCATCCCCCATATAGGTAAAGTTGACGCCCCGGAGGCGGCCCAGCTTCTCTTCGATGGTCAGCAGGTCGGCCAGCATCTGGGTGGGGTGGAACTGGTCGGTAAGGCCGTTCCAGACCGGCACTCCGGCGTAATCGGCCAGGGTCTGCACCAGTTCCTGGCTGAAGCCGCGGTACTCTATGCCGTCATACATCCGGCCCAGCACCCGCGCGGTGTCGGGGATGCTCTCTTTTTTTCCCATCTGGGAGCTGCCGGGGTCCAGGTAGGTGACGCCCATCCCCAGGTCCATCCCGGCCACCTCAAAGGAGCAGCGGGTACGGGTGGAGGTTTTTTCAAACAGAAGGACGATGTTCTTGCCCTCCAGGTATTTGTGCGGGGTCCCGGTCCGTTTCAGGTCCTTGAAGTTCTTGGAAAGGTCCAGCAGGTAGCGGATTTCCTGGGAGGAAAAGTCCAGGAGTTTCAGAAAGCTTCTTCCACGCAGATTGACAGCCATAATAAAACAACTCCTTATCTGAAATTTGTATCTCATGAAATATTGGCGGAGCTCCGCCGGCCGTGGCCGGAACCCGCCGGCTTCTGAGCGCCGGAGATGAGGTCTCACATAGGGGCACGGTCCAGGGGCATGCTCATACAGCGGGGGCCGCCCCTGCCTCGGGACAGCTCGGAGCTGGGCACTTCCAGCACCGTGATGCCGTTGTCCCGCAGGATGCGGTTGGTGATACAGTTGCGGTCATAGACCACCACCTTGCCGGGGGCAATGCAGAGGGTGTTGGAGCCGTCGTTCCACTGTTCCCGTTCGGAGGCGATGCGGTCCTTGCCGCCGCAGTGGATGAGGGTGACCCGGTCCAGCTCCAGGCGCTGCCGCAGGACGTCCTCCAGGGGGGCCTTCAGCTCCGCCGCCCGGATGCTGCCCGGCCTGCCGCCCCTGGTGATCTCATAGATCCGCAGGGACTCCAGGATGCCCGGGTGGATGGTGAACTTGCCGCGGTCCACCTGGGTAAAGACGGTGTCCAGGTGCATGAACGCCCGCATACTGGGGATGTCCAGGGCAAGAATGCTCTCCACAGGGCTGCCGGGGTCCCGGAAAATGGTTCCCGCCAGCAGCTCAATGGCTTCGGGGGTGGTGCGCTGGGAGATGCCGATGGCCAGCACCTTGGGGCTGAGGTTGAGGATGTCGCCCCCCTCGATGCTGAAGGGCAGGTCCGGGGTGTAGTAGAAGGTCACCTGCCCGGCAAAATCCGGATGGTGCTCCAGGATATACCGGCCATAGATGGTCTCCCGGCGGCGGGTGGCGGAGTACATGCGGTTGAGGCTGACGCCGCCGCCGATGGTGGCAAAGGGGTCCCGGGTGAAGTACAGGTTGGGGATGGGCTCCAGGACAAAGCGGTCGTCCCTGCGGACCAGGTCGGCAAGGGGGCTCCCCTCCGAGGGGCGCAGCTCCGAGGCATTGACTCCCGCCATGGTCTTGAGCACCAGTTCCTTTTCATCCGCCGTATCCAGCAGCAGCCGGAAAAGCTCCCCCTGGTAGTTCCGCGCCACGGAGCCCGCCTCGGT
>JAEXZK010000286.1 GCA_023451415.1 Bacillota bacterium
GACCAGTGCCGTCCGTTCCAGGTAATCCCACATATCCGCCGCCTCCGTTTCTCATTGTGCGGCAGCGTCCCTTCCTTCGGCTTTCTGACGGCCCCGAGGCCATTGCCCGCCGGAGGGGCGCCGCCCCTGGCTGTTTTGCTGCGGGCATGGCCGTCCCCGGCCAAAAGAAAGAAAAGGGCCGGAGCGCTCCGCTCCGACCCCGCTGCTTATCAAAGAACCCCGCCAATGCCGTTACACCGCCAGATAAAACCCGTCTGACGACAGGTGGGCACGTCCCGGGATTTCCTGCTCCCTTCGTCCGGCCGGGGGCCGGGAGGTCTGCAATCCGTCCTCTGGAGATACCGTTCCCATTATATAAGTGTTGGATTATATAAAGCGGCAATCACGCACACAGCAGGGTGTCTCGTCCCGTATGGGGAGGGCTTACTCGCCTTCCTCCCCATCCTCTTCTTCAAAGTCAAAATATTCTTCCAGGCGGCCCATGAACATCTCCGCCACCTGATTATATTCTTCCTCTTCCTCAATGGCCTCCAGGAACTGGTCTCCGTCCTCGTCCAGCTCGTCGGAGACACGGAGGATCACCAGCTCGCCGCTGTCCTCCAGGGTTTCCTCCGGCTGATCGTAGATGGGGATCAGGGCCATGTATTCCCGGCCGTCCGCCTCCAGGGCGTCCACGATCTCAAATTCATGCTCTTTGCCTTCCTCGTCCAGAAGGCTGATAACGTCCTTCTCGAAAGCGCTCTCGTTTTCCATAATGTTTCCTCCTGCGGCGCCGGCAGGCGCTCGCCTTTCGTTGTTGATGGGACGGTGTTTCCTTACCTATATCTTACCCGCAAGGCCGCCCCAAGTCAACATGGGACCAGCTAAAAATAAATTCTTCCAGCTGTTTTCACCTTCCGGCGGAAAAAAGTCACGCTCTGTTTACAACCTTCCTCTTTATCATTCCTCGGCGCCGTGATATGATACGGGAAGGATTCTTGTTATTTGGCCGAAAATTTGGTATACTACCAAGGTATTCCCCAGCCGGCGGCAAGCGCCGGAATTGTATTTTAACAGATTTTGGAGGATCGTTCAAGATGAAAGGTAAAAAAATACTGGCGGCAGCCCTGGCCCTCTGCCTTCTGGCCGCCTGCGGCGGCGGGGAGAGCAGTTCTTCCAGCGCGCCGGAGAGTTCTTCCGGCAGCGGGGAATCCCAGTCCAGCTCCCAGCCTCTTTCCCGCCCTGACGACGCCGTGGACGTCACCCCTCTTTCCGACCTGCCCTCCCGGCGGGACCCTGTGGAGCTGATCCAGTTCCAGGAGGATTATGATGGCCCCATTGCCACCATCCGCACCTCTATGGGGGATATCCGGGTGGTCCTTTATCCCCAGGAGGCCCCCAAGGCGGTGGAAAACTTTATCACCCATGCCAAAAACGGCTATTATGACGGCCAGCTCTTCCACCGGGTGGTGGACAACTTCATGATCCAGGGCGGCAGCCCCTCGGGCACCACCGCCGGGGGCGAAAGCGCCTTTGAGGGCGGCAAGCCTTTTGAAGATGAGTTCTCCGACAATCTCCACAACTTCCGCGGCGCCCTGAGCATGGCCAACAGCGGCGTCAACTCCAACGGCAGCCAGTTTTTCATCGTCCAGACCGATCAGAAGCCCTCTGAGCTGGACGGCGAAAACGTCATGTGGCAGTTCGCCTACAACGAGCTGGAGCGCCAGCTCCGCCTGGCCGAGGCGGGGGGCATCTCCTCCGAGGCCGCCCAGTACCTGGTCTCCGAGCTCAACGCCCTGCTGGGCGATATGGCGGAAAACGGCGTCCCCGAGGAGATGAAGGCCTACTACGGCCCCGCCTATGAAAAATACCAGGAAGTGGGCGGCACATTCTATCTGGACTACAAGCACACCGTTTTTGGCCAGGTCATCCAGGGGATGGACGTGGTGGACGCCATCGCCAAGGTGGAAGTCAACGAAAGCGACAGCAAGCCTCTGGAGGATGTGGTCATCCAGAGCATCACCATCGAGGAATAATCCATATAATCCCGGCAGAGGGGGACGCGGGTCCCCCTTTGCTTTTTAAAGGATGGAGCACCTGTGATCTACAACAGCCGAGACCCTTTTCACAAAAGCCCCTTTGGCGCAGTCCCCGCCGGGACCCCCGTGTCCTTCCGGGTGTGCCTGCCTGGGGAGGACTGTGCCTGCGCCCCCACCCTCGCCGTCTTCCGGGTGGGGGAGTACGACGCCCCCGCTTACCTGGTCCCCCTGTCCGAGGAATCCGCCTCCGGGGAGGGCCGGGTCTTTTCCTGCGTCTTTACGCCTCCGGAGGCCGGGCTGCTTTTTTACCGCTTTGACGGCGCCGGGGAGGAGGGGGGCTTCGTCCTCCTGCGGGACGACGGCGCCTGTGCCCGGAAGGGCAGCGGCCGGATGTGGCAGCTGACGGTGTATGAGCCGGACTTTGCCACCCCTGCCGCCCTGGAGGGGGCCGTTTTTTACCAGATCTTCCCCGACCGGTTCTGCAGCTCCGGCAGCCCCAAGGAGGGGGTACCCGGGGACCGGCGGCTCCACAGGGACTGGAGCGAGGAGCCGGACAGCCGTCCCGGCCCCGACGGCCGGTTCCGGTGCGACGATTACTTTGGCGGCGACCTGGCCGGCATCCGGCAGAACCTGCCCTATCTCAGCTCCCTGGGGGTGGAGGTCCTCTACCTCAACCCCGTCTTTGAAGCCCACGCCAACCACCGGTACAACACCGCCGACTACCGCCGCATCGACCCCCTGCTGGGGACCAACGAGGACTTCCGGCAGCTGTGTGCAGAGGCCGGGCGGCTGGGTATCCGGGTGGTGCTGGACGGGGTCTTTAACCACACCGGCAGCGACAGCATCTACTTTAACAAGGAGCGGCGCTATGGGGACGGCGGCGCTTACAACGACCCCCAAAGCCCCTACCACGACTGGTACCTCTGGGACAAGTGGCCTGAAAAATACCAAAGCTGGTGGGGCTTTGACACCCTGCCCGGCGTCAACGAAAGCTGCGGCTCCTATCAGGAGTTCGTCTGCGGCCCCCAGGGCGTCGTCCGCTCCTGGCTGCGGGCCGGGGCCGCCGGCTTCCGCTTGGATGTGGCCGATGAACTTCCCGATTGGTTCATCCGCATGCTGCGGCGGGCCATCAAGGCGGAAGGGGAGGACAACCTCATCCTGGGCGAGGTCTGGGAGGACGCCTCCACCAAGTACAGCGGAGGCGAGCAGCGGCAGTACCTCCTGGGCAGGGAGCTGGACAGCGTCATGAACTACCCCTGGCGCACCGCCATACTGGACTTTGTCCGCTACGGCAGGGGCCGGGAGCTGCAAAACGCCATTATGGACCTGCTGGAGCACTACCCCCGCCCGGTGGTGGGGGTGCTGATGAACTGCCTGTCCACCCACGACGTCTCCCGGGCCATCACCGCCCTGGCCGCCCCCGAGATGACCGGCAGGGACCGGGACTGGCAGCGGGACCACAACACCCTGGACGCCGACACCTACTACGCCGGGCGCCAGCTCTTCCTGCTGGCCTCGGTGATCCAGTACACCCTGCCCGGCTGCCCCAGCCTCTACTACGGCGACGAGGCCGGGCTGGTGGGCTATGCCGACCCCTTTAACCGGGGGACCTACCCCTGGGGCCGGGAGGACCAGGGACTGGTGGAATTTTTCCGCATCCTGGGCCGCCTGCGCAAGAACTCTCCCGCCCTGCGGCGGGGGGACTTTGTCCCGGTGGCCTTTGATCAGGAGGGCTGCGCCTACCTGCGCCGTGCCGGGGACGAGACCGTCCTGGTCTGCGTCAACCGGGGCGCGGGCGAACTTGCCCTCCCCTGGGACGGCAGGTCCCTGGAAAAGGCCCGGGTCCTTGCCTCGGTGGGGGGCGCCCGCGGCAACACGATACTCTGCCCCCGCTCCGCCCTGATCCTGGAGCTGGAGCCCGGGGCCGACGCACAAGCAAAGACAGCAAAGGAGGGCTCCCTATGAATAGTGACAGAATGCGCCAGCTGCTGTGGAGCGTGATCGTTGTGATCGCCATTTTTTCCGCAGCATCGCTGCTGCGCCCCAATACCCGGGGGCCCCACGCCGTGGCCACCATTTCCATAGACGGCCAGGAGATTTTGACCGTGGACCTGGAGGGGGCGGAGGACCAGGAATTTTCCATCCTGGAAAAAACGGGGAAGGACATCACCTTCCAGGTGAAGGACCACGCCATCCGCTTCCTCCACTCCGACTGCCCCGATAAGATCTGCGTCAACACCGGTTTCCTCCGGGAGGACAATACCATCGCCACCTGCCTGCCCAACAAGACGGTGCTCACCGTCTCGGTGGAGCCCTAGGCAGGCCGGAAAAGGACGGATAAGAAGAGGGCCTTGCCCGGCAGGGCGGCCCTCACCATCCCGGCGGGGCCCTGAGCGGGGCCGGCCGGGAAAGGACAGAGAAAAAGGGGGCCTTTACATGGACAAACTAAAGGTAAAACTCACCCGGGAGGGGGCGCAGCCCCCCCGGCGCGCCACCGATGGCAGCGCGGGCTACGACCTCTCCGCCGCCATTGACTCCCCGGTCCAGGTGCGCCGCGGAGCGATCACCGTCATCCCCACCGGAGTGGCCATAGCCCTGGAGCCGGGCACCGTGGCCCTGGTCTTTGGCCGCAGCGGCCTGGGCTTCAAGCATGGGGTGGTCCCCGCCAACGCCGTGGGAGTCATCGACAGCGATTTCCGGGGGGAGATCTCGGTGGGGCTCACCTGCCAGCTGGAGGCGGGCTACACCGTCCAGCCCGGCGAGCGGGTGGCCCAGATGCTGGTGGTCCCGGTCCTCACCCCTCAGGTAGAGCTCTGCGGGGAGCTGGACGAGACCAAGCGGGGGGCCGGGGGCTTTGGCTCCACCGGCCGGCAGTGAAGGGGGGCGGAGAGATGGAGCTGATCCTGGCCTCCGGCTCCCCCCGCAGGCGGGAGCTTCTTTCGGTGATCACGGCGGACTTCTCGGTGGTCGTCTCCGACGCCGAGGAAACCATCGGCCCCGGCACGCCGCCCCACCGGGCGGTGGAGGAGCTGGCCCTCCAGAAGGCCCTGGCGGTCTTTGAAGCCCACGGGGACTGCGCCGTCATCGGCTCGGACACGGTGGTGGCCCTGGATGGGCGCATCCTGGGCAAGCCCGGGAGCAGGGAGGAGGCCGCGGAGATGCTCGGCACCCTTTCCGGCAGGGAACACACCGTTTTCACCGGCGTGGCGGTCCTGGCACCCGGGGTGCGGCGGGTCTTTCACTGCGCCACCCAGGTGGAATTCTATCCCCTGAGCGGGGAGGAGATCGCCTGGTATGTCTCCACCGGGGAACCCATGGACAAGGCCGGCGCCTACGGCATCCAGGGACAGGGTTCCCTGCTGGTCAAGGGCATCCGGGGGGACTACTTCAACGTCATGGGCTTCCCCGTGGCGGAAGTCTGGCGGCATCTGGTGGCACTGGGGATTCTTCCTCCCCAAAATTCATAATATCGAAACAAAAAAGGAGGGAATGACTCCCTCCTTTTTCTTGTGGAAGATGGAAAAATGGGGTATAATAACCACAGCGTGGTTATTATACCCCCTGGGATGCGCAGGCCATCCACGCCGCCGGCACTCCGGCCCTGACGGGTGTCTGCCTGCCGCCGCGGGGATGGGGCGGAATGGCCCTGCCATCTGTCCCGCTTGCGGCGGGACGACCTCTGCTGCACCTAGAAGACCTACTCCCCGGCGCGCCGTTTTTTGGCGGGCCGGGCGGTTTTGGAAGGAATATCAAAGAGCCGTGAGACGGCGGATAGGAGCTTTTCATTATGTTTGGATTTGGAACCAAAGACATCGGTATCGACCTGGGCACCGCCAACACCCTTATTTATATGCGGGGGAAGGGCATCATCATGCGGGAGCCCTCGGTGGTGGCTGTGGACATCCGCAGCGATACCGTCAAATTTGTAGGCCAGGAGGCCAAGGACGTCATCGGCCGTACCCCCGGCTCCATCGTGGCCATCCGCCCCCTGAAAGACGGCGTCATCGCCGACTTTGACATTACCGCCAGCATGCTCCAGCTCTTTATCCGCAAGGTGCTGGGCACCTCCCCCTTCTCCAAGCCCCGGGTGGTGGTCTGCATCCCCTCCGGCGTCACCGCCGTGGAGAAGCGCGCCGTCCGGGAGGCGGCGGAGCGCGCCGGCGCCAAGCATGTGGCCATTGTGGAAGAACCCATGGCGGCGGCCATCGGCGCGGGCCTGCCCGTGGAGGAACCCATCGGCAGCATGGTGGTGGACATCGGCGGCGGCACCAGCGAGGTGGCGGTCATCTCCATGGGCGGCATTGTGGCTTCCAAGAGCGTCCGGGTGGCCGGGGACGAGTTTGACCGGGCCATCATCGCCTATGTCAAAAAGAAATACAACCTCCTCATCGGCGAGCGCACCGCCGAAAATATCAAGACCTGCATCGGCTCCGCCTACCCCTATGAGAACGAGGAGACCGTGGAGGTCAAGGGCCGCAACCTGGTTGACGGCTTCCCCAAGAACATTTTCCTTACCCCCAAGGAGATCCGCGAGGCCCTGGCCGACTCCATCGTGGTCATTCTGGACGCCATCCGGGTGACCCTGGAGCGGACCCCGCCCGAGCTGGCCGCCGACATCATCGACCGGGGCATCACCCTCACCGGCGGCGGCGCCCTCCTCAAGGGCCTGGCAGAGCTGGTATCCATTGAAACGGGGATGCCCGTCCATGTGGCGGAGGACCCTCTGGACTGCGTGGCCCTGGGCACCGGCAAAATCCTGGAGTCTCCCACCCTGCACAAATCGGCCCTCTTTGAGAGCCGCCGCTGACCCCTGTGCCCGGCACAGGGACTGCCATCATCTGTGAGGAGGCTTCAGAACCGCTATGAAAGATTTCTTCCAAAGCACCAGGTTCAAGATCCTCCTGGTGGTTTTTGCCCTGCTCTTTGCATTTCTGCTCCGTTCCATCTACACCGGGGGGCTGATGCCCTTTGTCACAGGGCTCACCGGTATCGTCATGACCCCTGTCCAGGGGTTCACCGCCTCCGTGTCCGCCGGGGCGGACGAGCACAGCGGCGTTTACAAACACGCGCCTGAGCACCAGGCG
>JAEXZK010000225.1 GCA_023451415.1 Bacillota bacterium
GTACTGGACTACTGACCATCCCCAAAACAGAGGAGACGGAAAAATGATCGAGATCAAAGTGCCCGCCACCAGCGCCAACCTGGGCTCGGGCTTCGACTCCCTGGGCCTGGCTGTACAGATGTACAATCGGGTGCTTATGGAGCCCTGGGACGGCGTGGCCGTGGAGTCCCTGGACAACACACCCATTCCCACGGATGAGCATAATCTGGTATATAAGACTGCGAAGTATTTGTTCGATATCTGCGGCAAGTCCCTGCCTGGGCTCCATATCCAGCAGGAGAACGTCATCCCCATGGCCCGGGGCCTGGGGAGCAGCTCGGCCTGCATTGTCGCGGGGCTGACGGGAGCCAACCTCCTTATGGGCAGCCCTCTGAACCAGAGCGACATCATCAATATGGCGGCCGCCATGGAGGGGCATCCCGACAATTCCACCCCGGCCATCCTGGGAGGGCAGGTTACAGCCGCCCTGGAAAACGGCAAGGTCTACTACTGCCGCCAGGAGGTGCGGGATGATCTGAAATTTGTCACCATCATCCCCGACTTTGAACTTAAGACCAGCCTGGCCCGCTCTGCCCTGCCCAAAGAGGTGGAGCACAAGGACGCGGTGTACAACCTGTCCCGGGCGGCACTGATGGCCATGAGCCTCAGCAGCGGCCGGTACGAAAACCTGCGGGTGGCCTGCGGCGACCGCCTCCATCAGCCCTACCGGCTGGGCCTGATCAAAGGGGGGCAGGAGGTTATGAGCTGCTGCCTGGAGAACGGCGCTTACGGCGCTTACATCAGCGGTGCGGGTTCCACCCTCATGGCCATCATCCCCGGGGCGGATACGGGCTTTGCACGGCGGCTGAGATGCTGGCTGGACACCCGGGACTGCCAGGGCTGGCAGGTTCTGGAGCTGCCGCCGGACAACGGGGGCGCCGTGGTCACCCGGTCCTGAAACGGCGCGGTCTTGCTGTGTTTGCTTATTCCCTGGTTCATTTTGTGGGAGGTAAGATAGAATGAGTCTCATTGTGCAGAAGTTCGGCGGCACCTCGGTGGCCAATGCCGAAAGGATCATGAACGTGGCGGGCATCGTCACCGATACTTACAAAAAGGGCAACAGTGTGGTGGTAGTGGTGTCCGCCCAGGGCGATACCACCGACGATCTGATCGAGAAAGCCCGGGAGATCAACCCCAAGGCCTCCAAGCGGGAAATGGACGTCCTCCTCTCCACCGGCGAGCAGATTTCCATCGCCCTGCTGGCCATGGCCATCGAAAAAATGGGGTACCCCGTCAAATCCCTCACCGGCTGGCAGGCGGGCTTTGTCACCGACTCCACCCATGGCAACTCCCGCATCCGCCGCATCGATAAAGAACGGCTGACCAACGAGCTGGACAAGGGTAATATCCTTATTGTGGCCGGCTTCCAGGGGGTCAACCGCTACGACGACATCACCACCCTGGGACGCGGGGGCTCCGATACCAGCGCCGTGGCCATCGCCGCGGTCTGCCACGCGGACCTGTGCCAGATCTACACCGACGTTGACGGCATCTATACCGCCGACCCCCGGCTGGTGCCCAATGCCAAAAGGCTGGAGGAGGTCACCTTTGACGAGATGCTGGAGCTGGCCAGCCTGGGCGCCCAGGTGCTCCATACCCGCAGCGTGGAAATGGCCAAGAAGTACAATGTGAATCTGGAAGTGCTCTCCAGCCTGACCAAGCGGCCGGGGACAGTAGTCAAGGAGGTAGTGGACGTGGAAAAGATGCTCATCAAGGGTGTGGCAAAGGACGACAAGGTGGTAAGGCTTTCCATCATCGGCGTGCAGGACGTGCCCGGCATCGCCTTTAAGATATTTTCCGCCCTGGCGGCCAAAAACGTCAACGTGGATATCATCCTCCAGTCCGTGGGCCGCAACAACACCAAGGACATCGCCTTCACCGTGGACCTGGACCACAAGGAGGAGGCCATCCAGGTGCTGGAGGACCTCAAGCAGGTGATGAACGCCCATGAGATCGTCTACGACGACAATGTTTCCAAAGTGTCCATCGTAGGCGCGGGTATGGCCACCAACCCCGGCGTGGCGGCCAGAATGTTTGAGGCCCTGGCCGACGCGGGCATCAATATCCAGATGATCTCCACCAGCGAGATCAAGATCTCCGTCCTCATCCGCAAGGAGGACGGTCCCCGGGCGGTGCAGGCGGTCCACGACCAGTTCCAGGTTTGACAAACCCGCCTCACCGTGTTAAAATACCCCTGTAATTATCCGGCATGAAGCCGGATGCTCCAGGCAATCCATATCACTGGGAATCAAGACAGGCCATGAAGGCGCGTGCCCCCGCAGAGGCAGGGGCTGTGTTTTCATGGCCTTTTTGGTGTGTGAAAATCCATTGACAAGACGGAGGACGTATTTCTATGAAACTGACAGTAAAACAGCTTGCCCTTGGGGGCCTCTTTCTGGCCCTGGGGCTGGTGCTGCCCTTCTTTACCGCCCAGGTCCCCAGCATCGGCAGCAAGCTCCTGCCCATGCACATCCCCGTGCTCCTCTGCGGCTTTGTCTGCGGCGGGCCGGTGGGCCTCATTGTGGGGGCCGTTACCCCCCTGCTGCGGAGCATGATGTTCGGGATGCCCCCCATGTTCCCCACAGCCACGGCCATGGCCTTTGAGCTGGCGGCCTACGGCTTCCTGGCGGGCTTTTTCTACCGCCGCCTCCCCAAAAACCTGTTGTGGCTCTATGTGGACCTGCTCCTGGCCATGGCGGGGGGGCGCATCGTCTGGGGCGCGGTTTCCATGGCCCTGTATGCCGTCCTGGGCAACCCCTTTACCTGGGAGGTGTTCCTGGCCGGCGCGGTCCTTAACGCCCTGCCCGGCATCATCCTCCAGCTGGTTATCATCCCGCCCATCGTTATGGCGCTGAAGAGAGCCAAACTGGTCACCAACAGGGCGTAATACGGCCCGGAGAGGAACATCCCAATGGAAAAATGGAAGGAGCTTCTGCTGAAACAGGAGCGGCTGCATCCGAAGATGCAGATACAGGACTTTTTTAAGCTGGCTTATCAAAGTGAATTTGCCGGGGAACACAGCATCGCCAACCCCCGGGAGGCTTTGGCCTGGCTGGAGGAGGAGCTTTCCGCCCTCTCTCCGGAGGGGGAGCGGGGGGCGGAGCCCATCGGCGGCGGCCTTTGCCGCCTTCATCTCCGGGGCCTGGAAGGAATGGGGCTGAGCGCCGCCACCATCAACGGTATTTTTGTGGCTTCCGCCCGGGAGCCACGGGGCAGCAGGGCAGGCCTGGAGGCCAGGTTGGCCCTCCTTCCGGCGTGCTGCCGGGAAGGGAGCCTGCCCTTTGAGCCGTCGGAGGCGGAAGAAGCCATACGCTGCTGGCGGGAGGCGGGTTATCCCGCGGTCCACCACAGCGAGGCCTACCGCGGGGCTTATCATCCAGCCTACCGGGTGGTGGAGGAGATATGGTGCAGATATCTGGAGGTTTTTGCGGCCATTGACCGGCGGCTGGCGGGAGGAGAACCTCTGACAGTGGCCATAGACGGCAACAGCGCCGGGGGAAAAAGCACCCTGGGGGCGCTGCTGGCCCAGGTCTACGACTGCAACCTGTTCCATATGGACGACTTCTTCCTGCGGCCGGAGCAGAGGACCCCGGAACGCTTTGCCCAGCCCGGGGGCAATGTGGACCGGGAAAGGTTCGCCGCCCAGGTGCTGGAAGGCATCCGTGGCAGATCCCCCTTCCGGTACCGCCGGTTTGACTGCTCCCGGATGGCCCTGGGGAAAGAGGTGGCGGTAGAGCCCAAAGTGCTGAATATTGTGGAGGGCTCCTACAGCCTGCATCCCGATCTGGCCGGGGCCTACGGCCTCAGGATTTTTATGGAGATCGCCCCCGAGACCCAGAGCCGGCGGATCCTGGCCCGCAACGGGCCGGCCATGCACAAGCGCTTCCTGGAGGAATGGATCCCCCTGGAGGAGCGGTACTTCCGGGAATTGGACATCCGCGCTGGATGCGACCTGGTGCTGGGGGAAGGGTAAAGATTGCCGGCCCGCCTGCCGCAGAAAAAAAGACCCCTGCCTGTAATAGAACACAGGCGGGGGTCTTTTGCACCCATCCGGCCAAAGGCTTGGGGAAATGATTGCACTCGGAGGATGTTTTGCGGGCTCAGGCATTTGCCCCGGTCCGGAAGCTCCGGTAATCCCGGAGGTTCTCCACCAGCAGGGCCGGGGTGTCCAGCTGATAGGGACAGTTGTCCTTGCAATGGTTGCAGTGGATGCAGTCCTCCACCTTGCTCATGATCTCCTCCCCCTCGGGGCCGAGGAAACGCTTGGTAGGGGAACGGCGGAGGAGCAGGCTCATGCGGGCGGCCATGGGAATGCGGATTCCGGCGGGGCAGGGGAGGCAGTAGCCGCAGCCCCGGCAGAAGTTGCCCGCCAGCTCCCGGCGGTCGGCGTCGATGATTTCCTGGAGCCGGCCGTCCAGAACGGGCGGGTCCTTTTCCAGAGCCAGGAACTGCTCCAACTCCTCCATCTTCTGGATACCGTAAATGGGCACCGCAGCGGGGAAGCGGCGCATGAAGGCAAACACCGGCCTCACGTCGTGGATCAGCCCGCCGGACAGGGACTTCATGGCGATGAAGCCAAGATTTTCCTGGCGGCAGAGCTCCACCAGGGCCTCCTCTCGGGCGCTGCTCAGGTAGTTGAAGGGGTACTGGATGGTGTCATACAGGCCGGAACGGGCGGCGTCTTCCGCCACGCCCACCTTGTGGGTGGTGAGGCCGATGTACCGGCACCAGCCGCGGCGGCGGGCCTCCAGCAGGCCGGCGTAGGGGCCGTCGGGATCGTCGGGGTCCGGCAGCGTGCCGGCGTTGTGGTTCTGGAGCAGGTCCACATAATCGGTGCCCAGGGTGCGCAGGCTGGTCTCCGCCAGCTCCAGGAATTTTTCCTTGGGGGAGGGGACCGCCTTGGTGGCCAGGATGACGTCCTTGCGGACAGGGCCGAGGGCCCGGCGGAGTTTTTCCTCGCTGTCGGTGTAGGAGCGGGCGGTATCAAAAAAATTGATCCCAGCCTCGTAGGCCCGGCGGAGGATGGCGACGGCGTCGTCCATGGCGGCCCGCTGGATGGGCAGAGCGCCAAAAGAGGTTTTGGTCACCATCAGGCCGGTACGCCCTAACTGTACTTTTTTCATGCTGTCAGGCCTCCTTTGTTATTGGAAGGAAAGGTAACGCAGTACCAGATAGTTGAGATTGATGC
>JAEXZK010000029.1 GCA_023451415.1 Bacillota bacterium
CCCCACGGCTGGGCCATTGACCCAGCAATTCCAACGGCTCTTTGAGTATACCACATTTTCCGCCCCTTTAAAAGAGGTGGCGGGCATGGGGCTTTGTTCCCATTGTATGTGCATACCGGTAAAAAGAGGCCGCCTGGGTGTGCTGCACATCCAAGCGGCCTTTTTGTCGTCCCTTGTCCGAGGCCCTCCCAGGCCCCGGGCGCAAAGAAAAACATTGGACAGGGCCCCCGAGCGGGAACTCGGGAATCCCCCTCACGGGGTGTGACAGCACCCTGCAAGGCCGGTATTCCGGCGTCCAATGAATCTAAAGTATACCACATTTCCTCCCGCTTTTCAAGCGGGAGGCCTGATGGGGCATACCCAGGTGTTTTGCGCCCGGCCGGGGGGCCCGCCGCCGTCCCTCCCCCTGCCCTAAACACAAATCAAACCACTTTGTGACTTTGCGGGGGGAGGGGGCAACGGCGCGCCGGGCCCCTTCCTGGTACCATAACTATGCTTTCCCATCCAGCCTTGTGGAATGGCTGGTTCCAGACTTCCTGGGGCCAGCCTGCCCGCCCTGTCTGCCCGCTGGCCGGGCGGGACGGGCAGCTTCCGCTCCCGGCGGCTTCCGCGACCCTCAAAAGCGCCTGAGACTTCCGCCTCAGGCGCTTTTCCGTTGTCCGGCTTTGGATCATGGGGCCGCCGGCATTTGTGGGGATTTGGCTTTCAATACCGGGCCATCAGCTCCATCACCCGCGCCACAAAGGCGGGGCGGTCCACCCCGGTGACAATGGTGATATTGGGCTCCCGCTGGGCGTCGCTGTACAGGTCGGTCACCGTCTTGCCGCGGGTGATCCGGCCGTGGAGCTCCACCCGGGCCCACACCTCCTGGACGGTAAAGATGCTGTCATCTATGGCGTAGAGGACGGCGCAGGGGTCGTGCATGGGGCCGCCGGGCACGCCGTATTTCTCCGCCCACTTGACGCTGCCCCGGGTCACCTCCCCAAAGAACCTGGCCTGGGGCGAGCCCAGAGCGGCGATGCGGTCCATCTCCTCCGCGGTCAGGTAGGACTTGTGGGTGACGTCCAGGCCGCACATATGCACCGGCACGCCGCAGCGGAACACCATGTCCGCCGCCTCCGGGTCCACCAGGATGTTGAACTCCGCCGCCGCCGTGGTGTTGCCCACCGAGGCGGAGCCGCCCATGATGACGATCCGCCGCAGCAGCGAGGGCAGGTCGCCGTACTTGGCCAGGGCGATCCCCAGGTTGGTCAGGGGCCCCACGGCGATGATCTCCAGGGCCCCGCCGGCGGCAAGGGCCTCCCGGTGGATGGCGTCCCAGGCGGCCTCACCCGAGACGGCCCGGGAGGTATCCGGCAGCCGGATGCCGTGGAGTCCGTCGGCGCCGTGGATGTCGGCGGCATCGATGGCCTCACAGAACATGGGACGGTCCGCCCCCCGGTGGACGGGGACCTCCCCGCCGATGAGGTCCAGGATCTTCAGGGCGTTGAGGGTGGTTTTGTCCAGCCCCACGTTCCCCGCCACGGTGGTGACGCCCCGGATATCCAGGGCGGGGGAGCGGAAGGCCAGGAGCAGGGCTGCGGCGTCGTCCACGCCGGGGTCGCAGTCGATGATAACGGGAATCTTCTTCAGTTCGTTCATTGTTTCGCCTCCCCGTAGGTCTTAACAGCCTCCACCAGCAGATCCACAAAGGCTTCCCGGTCGATATCCAGGATCACCCGGGCGTTGGGGCTGTGGCCATGGCCGCCGTGCCAGTCGCCCACGGTGGCGCCCCGGCAGTAGTCCCCCTGGGTCTCCACCGCCACATACATTTCCCGCATGGTCAGGATGTGGGGGGCCACCAGAGCCGCCACCGCCACCGCGTCATGGACGGGCGCGCCGGGGTAGTCCATCTTCTTGTGGAACTGGTAGAAAAAGCCCAGCCAGTCCGCCACCGTCACCGCCACCTTGTTGCCCACCGCCCGGATGCGGTCAAAGTCCGCCGGGCAGACCAGGGCCTTTTCGGTGACGTCCAGCCCCGCCATGATGATGGGGATGCCGGAGCGGAACACCAGGTCCGCCGCCTCCGGGTCCACCAGGATGTTGAACTCGGCGGCGGGGGTCCAGTTGCCGTGGAGGATGCCGCCCCCCATCAGGGAGATTTGGGCGATCTTGGGCCGCAGCTCCGGGTGGGCCAGCAGCAGGGCCGCCACGTTGGTCAGGGGGCCCGTAGGCACCAGGGTCACCGGCTCGGCGCTCTCCCGGAGCACCTTGGCCATCAGCTCCACCGCTGTCAGGGGGGAGAGGTCAAAGTCCGGCTCCGGCAGGGGCGGGCCGTCCAGCCCCGACTTGCCGTGGACCACAGGGTCGATGATGGACTCGGCCACCAGGGGCCCGGGACGGCCCTTGGCCACCGGGGCGCGCAGGCCGATGAGGGTGCAGATGCGCATGGTGTTGTAGGTGGTCTTTTCGATGGTCTGGTTGCCGCAGACGCTGGTGACGGCCCGGATGTCCAGCAGGGGAGAGGCATTTGCCAGGACCCAGGCGATGGCGTCATCGTGACCGGGGTCGCCGTCCAGGATGACGGGGATTTTTTTCGGTTCGTTCAAATCAGCATACCCCCAGGATGTGGATTGCCCGCAGGAGAAGCGGCTGGGCGTCCCCTGCGGGCTTTGGCTTTATTCGGCGACTTTTTGCACCTTCCGGTGCTTCTTCAGGGTGAGCACGGCATAGATGGTCAGCCCCAGGATGGTGATGACATAGGGGATGGAGGCCACCAGGTAGGAGCTGAGGCCCTGCATACCCTCCATCTTGTTCTTCAGCGCGTTTGCCAGGCCGAAGAGGAGGGAGGAGAGCATGGCTCCCACCGGCTCCCCGCGGCCCATGGCCTGGGCTGCCAGGGCGATAAAGCCGCGGCCGGCCACCATGCCGGAGTTCCAGCTCTGGGCGTAGTACATGGACATGTACGCGCCGCCCAGGCCGGAGAAGGCCCCGGAGATGCCCAGGGCGATGTAGCTGATCCGGCGGACGCTGACGCCCACGCTGTCGGCTGCGTTGGAATTCTCGCCCACGGCGCGGATCTGCAGGCCCATGGGGGTCTTGTACAGGAGCACCCAGGTGAGGAAAACCAGCAGGAAGGCCACATAGGTGAGGACGGAGTGGCCGGACAGGATCTCTCCCAGGATGGGGATATCCTTAAGCAGGGGGATATCCACCCGGGGGATAAGCATATTGGGGGTGGTCAGCTCCCCGGTGTTGCCCCGCAGGCCGGTGAAAAGAAAGAGCAGGAAAATGGTGCCCCCGCCGCCGATCATGTTGACGGCGATACCGGCCAGGATGATGTCGGTCTTGAGCTTGAGGGCAAAGAAGCCGATCATCAGGCCGATGAGGGTGCCCACCAGGAGGGCTCCCAGAACCCCCAGAAGCCAGCTCTGGGTCCAGTAGCTGAACAGGGTGCCAAAGAGGGCGGCGATCATCATGATGCCCTCCAGGCCAATGTTGGTGACGCCCGCCTTTTCCGCCACTACGGCGGCCAGGGCGGCAAAGAGGATGGGAGCGGTGATGCGGATGACCGAGAACCAGAAATCCGGCTTCATCACGCTGGACAGCAGCTGTTCAAACATCAGGCATTCGCTCCTTTCTCCTGGACCTGGCTGACGCTCTGGCGGGCCAGCTCTTCCTTGGCCCCCTTGACGACGATCTTCTGACGGTACCCGGACAGGAACTGCTCGGCGGCAAAGAAGAGGAAGATGACCGCCTGGATGATGTCCAGCATCTCCGCGGGAACACCCGCAAAGGTGCGCATCAGCTCGCAGCCGCGCTCCAGGTACGCCATAAAGAAGGCGGCGATGGGGACGAGGAGGGGGTTGTTTTTGGCCAGTATGGCGATGGTGACGCCGGTCCAGCCGTAGCCGGGCAGCTCCCTCCAGAGGAAGGTGTCAAAGCGCCCAAGCACCTCGATGGAGCCGCCCATGCCGGAGATGAAGCCGCCCACCACCTGGGACAGGATGATGATGCCCGAGACCTTGATGCCGGAGTACTTGGAAAAATCCTTGTTGATGCCGATCATCCGGATGGCGTAGCCCCACTTGGTGCGGAACATGAAAACCGCCACCAGCACAGTGGTGATCAGGGCGATGACGAAGCCCCAGGTGAGGTCGGTACCCTGGACGAGGTCGGGGATCTTGGCGGATTCGGCAAAGGGGTAGGTCTGGGTGGAGCCCTTGCTCCGG
>JAEXZK010000292.1 GCA_023451415.1 Bacillota bacterium
TTTGATATTCACGACCGGGTCAACTACGCTGTGGTAAGCTCCTCCGCGGCCATCTCGGACGACAAAAAGGCCTTTGTCCTTACGATTGACATCGACACCGAGATCTCGGCGGTAATGGACTATTTTGAAATTTTCCTGGACCGGATGATGCTCTGCCGCCGGGCGGCGGAAAAGCTGGGGCTGCACTTCCGCCTGGTCATCAACGGCCAGGTGGTGCTGTGACCGCCCTGGCGCAGGCCCCCGCCGCGGCCCCGGAGGAGCTTCTCCCACTGCTGGAGGAGCTGCGCCGGGACTTCGCCGGAATCCTGGGGGAGGACCTGACGGGGCTCTGGCTCCACGGCTCCGCAGCCATGGGGTGCTGGAACCCCCTGCGCAGCGACCTTGACCTTCTGGCCGTGGCGGAGGCGCCCCTGGAGCCGGTCCAAAAGCGGCGGCTCCTGGACGTTCTGGAGGCCCTTTGGCCCCAAGCGCCCGCCAAGGGGATCGAACTGAGCGTGGTGCTCAGAGACGTCGCCATGGAGCCCTTTTTCCCCGCGCCCTACGAGCTGCACTATTCTCCCGGCTGGCGGGCCGTCTACCGGGCCGATCCCGATTCCCTCTGCAACTGCAATTACAAAACCGACCGGGATCTCCCCGCCCATTTTGCCGTTGTCCGGGCCTGGGGCATCCCTCTGGCCGGGCCCGAGGCCCGGGAGGTCTTTGGTCCTGTTGCCCGGGAAGATTTCCTCCGCAGCGTCCTGTGGGACCTGGACAGCTCCGAGGCCGACCTCCCTCTGAACCCCACCCCCGTGATCCTCAACCTCTGCCGTACGCTGGCCTTTGTCCATGAGGGGCGGCTGCTGTCCAAGGCACAGGGCGGGCGCTGGGCCGCCGGGGCCCTTCCGGAATGGAAGTGGCTTGTCTGCCGGGCCCTGGAGGACTACGGCGGCCGGCATCACTATACCTTTGACCTGCAGGCCGGACGCGCCTTCTGCCGGCAGGCGCTGGAGGAGATCCGCGCCCTGGCGGAAGCGGGCGGCGGTCCCGCTTTATAAAGAAGCCTTCTTTTTTCGGAAGAAGGTTTTCTTTTTTTCCTGCAACAAAAATGAGATTTTCTGCCACAGTTGGTATAGATAGCCGAAAGTATACCCATTCTTCGTATAATCTGTCGAAAACCACCATTTATTTTAGACTCTATTCAATATCTTGAGGTCCGCAGGCGTATTATTATCGTAAACAAGAAAAGGGGCGGGCATTCCAGCCCGCATACAAAAGGTACGGATACCAAAGGAGGTAACAAGAATGAAAAAATTTGGCAGGGCCATGGCCCTGATCCTCACTGCAGCCCTGACGGCGCAGATGCTGCCCGTCACCGCTTATGCGGCGGATGATGTAACCTGCTCAGGCGGCAACCACACCATTGTGGCCACCGGCACAGAGGCTCACGCCCTGCGGGCCTGCACCACTACCACCGCCCACTTTATCACCGGCAATCCTAACGCCGCCACCACCCTCACCGGCGGCAGCGGCGGGGACTATATCTTCCTGGGGGCGGGCAACACCGCCACCGGCAACGGCGGCAAGGATGCGTTTGTTTTTTCCACCGCATCCCTCACCGGCACCACCGCCTACACTATCACAGACTTTAATCCCAACGAGGACGTCATCGTCCTCCAGGGCCAGTCTGCAGCTCCCACCCTGACCCCCGCCGAATATAACAACCCGGTCACCATCTCCTTCAAGCAGGGAGAGCATGATGTTTCGATCCGTCTGGCAAACTGCGCCGCCGGCACGGACGTCATCTCCCAAAGCATCATCCTGTCCGGCGACGCCGCCGGGCCCTGGGTCAAATCCATGACCCCCACCGGCACTGTCACCGTCGTCAAGGGGCAGGCAGGCCCCGAGCTCAAGGTAAGCGCCACCCTTTATACCGGCATCGGTACCGACGCCGTCAGCTACCAGTGGCAGAAGGACAACAAGGATATTCCCGACGCCAAGGCAGCTTCCTACACCCCGGCCACCACCGACGCCGGCTCCGCCGCTTACAAGTGCGTGGTCACCGCAAACGGCAAATCGGTTTCCTCTGCCGCCGTTACCGTCTCTGTCACCGAGCCCACCTGCGCCGTAGTGGCCGGCAAGGACAATATCGAGCTCACCTGCTCCGTCGGCTCCATCAACGCCGACGCCTATGACAACAGCGCCGCCTGCTCCGCCTCTCTCAAGGGTCTGACCGGCCAGTGCGGCATCGCGGACCACAACAAAAACAGCCATGATTATTCAGTGGACCTGAGCGTTTCCCCCGCGGACAAAGGGCTCTCCATCCAGGACGGCAAGCTGGTGCTGGATAAATCCAAGCTGGGCAGCGCCGCGTCTGTGGAATTCACCGTCACCGCGTCGGTGGTCAAGGGCAAGAACCGGGAGGCCATCGATCCTTCCGCCGTCAAGACCGCCACAGTTATTGTCACCCAAACCACAGAAGCCTGCACCAAAGCCATCACAGCTTTGAGCAAGCCTGATGGGCTTGCCGCTGTGGCTATGAACGACAGCACTGCCAACGCCTCCCAGGACTATAAAACCACCCCCACCTGGAGCGGCGGATGCACCACCACCGGCCACACCGACGAGGCCCTCCACGGCAAAGCCATCACCTGGCAGCTGGTGGACGACAAGGGCGCCGTCGTAAGCGCCCCTGCCGGCGTCACCCTGACCCCTAAAGCCGGCAGCCCAGCCGTCGTCACCCTGACGGTGGAAAAAGACAAACTGGCTGCCGCCTCCACCACGATCCGGCTCCAGGCTGTTTCCGGCGATGTGAAAAGCGAAGCATTCCCCATCACCATCACCCGGCCCGCCACCTGCGCCAAGACGGTAAAGGAGCTTTCCTCCAAATCGGGCGGGAACGCCATCGTCGCCAATGGCCAAAGCGGCACCGCCACTTATGAATATGTTGTCACCGGCGCTCTGGAAGGCTCCTGCCTGGCAGGCCACACCGACGGCGATAACCCCCTGAAGGGCCACGGTATCCCCGTGACCTGGGCCGTCACCCAGGAAAACGGCTCCGCTCTGGCTGCGGATTCCGGCATCTCCGTCGCCCCCAAGAAGGATGACAGCACCGTGGGCGTTCTCACCGTGGACAAATCCAAGCTTTCCCCCACCCCCGTCAAGGTCAAGATCACCGCCTCATCAGGCGGCAAGACCTTCTCCTGGACTGTGGAGGTCAGCCGGGAAAAAACCTGCTCCTGGACCATCCTCCCCACCAAGCTGGAGGCCACTCCCGCCCTTTCCGGCAACACCATCACCGTCAGCAATACCGCCACCATTACCCAGCAGTTCAAGGTGACCTACAACCAGGCCAACGAGAAGCAGTGCGAGTTCGGCGACGCCGACCATCCCGGCAAGGCAGGCCACACCCTCAAATGGGAGATTGTGGAAACCTCCGCCGCGCAGTGGGCCTCCATCGACCAGAGCGGCAAGCTGACCATCGACGGCAAAAAGCTCCCCTCTGACAGCAATGCCCTCACCGTCAAGGTGTCCACCAAGGAAGGCGCTCAGACCTACACCCTCACCGTCAAGCGCAGCTCCAAGACCTGCACTCTCAAGTATACCGATCTTGGCAAGGTAAAGACCAGCACAGGCCTCACCGGCAGCGGCAGGGTGAATATCAGCTCTTCCACCACGACCATCACCCTGGACACCACCAAAAAGACCACCTCCGGCTCCTGCCAGTTCGGCTCCGCCTCCCACTATCCCCAGCAGGGCAACCACACCATCAAGTGGGAGATCGTGGGCGGCGCCCCCGACGGCGTCAAGCTGGACGGCAGCAAGCTCATCGTCACCAAGTCCAAGCTGGACAGCAGCGAGGTAAAAGTGACCGTCAAGGCTTCCGCGGGCTCCCTGTCCGTTACCGCCGAGCTCACCCTGGTCAAAAAGAGCTCCTCCAGCTCCGGCAGCGACCGCAAGAACCGGGAGTATGAAGAATGGCAGGACCTGTCCGACAAGATTGACAATGCTGACAGCAAGGACATCATCTCTGTCAAGATGGGCAGCAACACCGATATGCCCGCCAGCATCCTTGAGGACCTGAAGGGCCGCAACGTCACCCTGAAGGTCTCCGTCTCCGGCGGATACACCTGGACCGTCAACGGCAAGAGCGTGGGGAAGATCCCCGATTATCAGATCTATATCCCCCTGGCTGTGGAGGAGATCACCAGTTCCAAGATCAGCAAGCTGGCCAAGGAGCGGGACATCGTCATCCTGGATCTCCAGCACGAGGGCTCCTTCTACGCGGATATGAAGCTGACCGTCCCCCTGAGCAGCACCTACGCCAACAAGACCGTCTACCTGTACAAGTACAATGAATCTTCGGGTAAGCTGGTGTACAAATCCAGTGTCAAGGCGGACGACAACGGCCGTGCCACCTTCCCCTTCACCAGCGCCTCCACCTATGTGGTCACTTCCAAGGCGCTGAGCAGCAGCGACGGCGCATCCTCCGCGTCCCCCGCGTCCTCTACCTCCACTTATGTGCCCCCGGCCTCGGTGGTGACTTCGTCTTCCTCCAGCTCCGCCAGCTCCCAGTCCAGCTCCAGCAGCGAAAGCTCCTCCCTGCCTGAGAGCAGCGAGTCCTCGGAGTCCTCCGAGCCCTCGGAGCCCACGGTGGCCGAGCCCGACGACGAGGACGACAAGCCCGAAAAGAAGGGAATCCCCATCATCGTCCCCATCCTCATCGTGGTTATTGCCCTGGTCATCATCGCGGTGGTCATCCTGTCCCGGGGCGGCGGCTTCGGCAAGCGGTATGACGACTAAGTATTCACAATCTATTCATTGAATTGCGCTCTTTTGGATTGTATAATAGGATCAGAATCACAGAAACAAAGGAAGCTTCGGCTTCCTTTGTTTGAGCTTGTCGAAGTGTCGACAAGCTCCATAAGGGGGGCTTCGTGTTCATGCAAAACCTTCGGTTTTGACGCCCAGCCGTCCCCCTCATG
>JAEXZK010000092.1 GCA_023451415.1 Bacillota bacterium
TCCACACCCTCTGCGGCCAGCTCCCTGGCGGCTTCCTGGGCCTCGTGGACCATAGCGCCGTTGGCAAAGACCACGGCGTCGCCCCCCTCCCGGAGGACATTGGCCACCCCAAGGGTGAAGGGGGTGGTTTCATCGGTGATCACCGGCACAGCCTCCCGGCCAAACCGGATGAAGCAGGGGCCTTCCGCCGCCGCAATGGCCAGGGTGGCCTTCTCCGTTTCCACAGCGTCGCAGGGGACCACTACCTTCATATTGGGCAGGACCCGCATCAGCGCCACATCCTCCAGGGACTGGTGGGTAGCGCCGTCAGGCCCTACCGAGATGCCCGCATGGGCCCCGGCCAGCTTGACGTTAAGGTTGTTGTAGCAGACAGTGGTGCGGATCTGGTCCCAGGCCCGCCCTGCCAGGAAAACGCAGTAGGTGGTGGCAAAGGGGATCATCCCCGCCAAGGCAAAGCCCGCGGCGGTGCCCACCATGTCCTGCTCCGAAATGCCCATATCCAGGAACTTTTCGGGGAATTTGTCCTTGATCCAGTTGGTGCGGGTGGACTTGGCCACGTCGGCATCCAGCACCATCACCTTGTCGTTTGTTTCGGCCAGCTTCAGCAGGGCCTTGCCATATCCGTCCCGCATAGGGACCATATCGTATGCCATCGCAGTTCTCTCCTTCCCTTTCGTCAAGCCCGGATCTCAGCCAGGGCCTTGGCCAGCTGCTCGTCACTGGGGGCCTGGCCGTGCCAAGCGCAGTCGTTCTCCATAAAGGACACGCCCTTGCCCTTGATGGTGTGGGCCACCAGAACGGTGGGTTTGCCCTTGGTGCGGGCGGCCAGCCGGTAGGCGGAAAGCACCTGCTCCATGTCATGCCCGTCCAGTTCGATGACGTTCCAGCCGAACTGGTGCCACTTGGCGGCGACATCGCCGATGTCCTTGATCTCCTCCACAGTGCCGTCCAGCTGTACCAGGTTCCGGTCCACAATGGCGCAAAGGTTATCCAGCTTGTGCTGGGGGGCGGTCATCACCGCCTCCCAAACCTGCCCCTCCTGGAGCTCTCCGTCGCCCAGCATGCAGTAGACACGGTTGTCCCGCCCGGTCTTTTTAAAGGCCAGGGCCAGGCCGTTTGCGATGGAAAGCCCCTGTCCCAGGGAGCCGCTGGAGCAGTCGAAGCCGGGGAGGATGGAGGCGTGGGGATGCCCCTGGAGGATGCTGCCCAGCTGGCGCAGGGTGCACAGGGTCTCCACCGGGAAAAATCCCATTCTGGCAAGGGTGCTGTAAAACACCGGTCCCACATGGCCCTTGGAAAGGATGAAACGGTCCCGTCCCTCCCAGTCGGGATTCTGGGGGTCCACCTTCATGACGCCGCCCATATAAAGGCCAACAACCAGCTCCACGGCGGAAAGAGAGCCGCCGGGGTGGCCGGAGCCCGCCTTATGCACCATGGTGACGATATCCTCCCGCACGGTCCTGCACATTTGATTCAGGCCGGTCAGATCCAATTGATTCATTGATATCCTGCCCCTTTCTTCTCTGTCATGCTGTTCCGATTCTAATCAGATCTTTCATGGAACAGCCTAACACGGGGACAGTTTTTTGTCAACAATAGATAATATTTTAACTAGTTGTCTGGTCAAGCTGCCAAAAATATAACAATTTTTTTCATACGCCAATCTTATTCAGCCTCAAAATCAGCAAAAAGACGGAGACAGCCAAGCTGCCTCCGTCTTTTTTGTTTACTTATTTGTTGGAATAGCTGGTGTAGGTGACGAAACCGTCGTACAGCTTCCCCAGATAGTCAAAGGACATACCGGTACCGATGGCCACAGCCTCAATGGGATTGTCAGCCAGGCGGGCGGTGATGCGGATACGGCTGGAGATCAGCTTGTCCAGCCCCCGGAGCATGGAACCGCCGCCGGTCATCACCAGACCGTTCTGCTGGATATCGGCCACCAGCTCAGGCGGGGTGCGCTCCAGGACGGACTGGAGGGCCAGGATGATATGTTCCACCTCGGCCCGCAGGGGCTCTACCAGCTCCTGGTTGGTGATGGTGATGCGCTGGGGCAGGCCGGTCACCAGATTGCGGCCCTTGACCTCATACTCCACCACCGGGGTGTCCTCCATCCAGACGGTGCCGATCTCCCGCTTGATGCGGTCGGCGGTGTTATCGCCCACCAGGACGTTGTAGCTGGAGCGGATGAACTTGACAATGGCAGCGTTGAGCTTGTTGCCCGCCATCTTGAGAGAAGTCTTGCAGACGATGCCGTTGAGGGACAGGACGGCGATATCACTGGTGCCGCCGCCGATGTCCAGAATGGCCACGCCTCCGGGGACGGTGATATCTATGCCGGCGCCGATGGCTGCGGCCACAGGCTCCTCGATGAGGAAGACGTTGCGGGCGCCGGAGGACATGACGGTGTCGATAACGGCCCGGGATTCCACCTCGGTGATGGCGGAGGGGACGCAGACACAGACCCTGGGCTTGAAGAAGCGGCTGGGGCTGACCTTGCGGAAAAAATGCTTGAGCATTTGCTCGGTGACCTCATAATCGGAAATAACGCCCTCCTCCAGAGGACGGACCACCCGGATCATATCGGAGGTCTTGCCCAGCATGGCATAGGCCTCGTCGCCCACAGCCTTGACCTCGCCGGTGCGGGTATCCATGGCAACGATGGAGGGCTCCTTGAGGACAATGCCCTTGCCGTTGATATAAATAATGGTAGTGGCGGTACCCAGGTCGATACCTATGTCGTTACTAAACACTGCCTGATCCCCTTTACCTGTCTATTCTCCCTTGGTCCAGGCCTGGAACAGCGGCCTGGGGCGGGGTTTCTCTTACGAAATTGTATCACGGGACTGGTGACCTTGTCAAAAGAATTTCCCCTGAATTTGTATGAATTTCTTGTGAATTCGACCAGCTCTCCCCCAGCCTAACCCGCGGCCGCCAAAACAGCCACCTCGGCGGCTCCCATTTCCTGTAAAATACGGCAGCAGACAGCGGCCGTGCTGCCGGTGGTGACGATGTCATCCACCAGCAGGATCCGCTTGCCCCGCAGTTCCACGGTCCCGGGCCGGAAGGAGTGCGCCGCCTCCCGGCGGCGGAAGCCCGCCGTCAGCTGATGCTGGGCAAAAGCGCCCTGGCGGAGGAGGGCCGCAGGCTCCACAGGGACGCCCAGAGCTTCCGCTACCCGCCGGGCCAGAATCTCCGCCTGATTGTATCCCCGCATCCTCTGCCTTTCCGGCGGCATGGGCACCGGGACGACAAGGTCGAAGGCACAGGGCGGGAATGCTCCTGTAACAAGCTTTGCCATCGCCCCGCCCAAGTATTCACCGGCCCGCATGTCGCCTTTGAATTTGAAGCGGGAAAGGGCGGAACGGACCCGACCCCGGTAGGCGAAGGCGCAGGCCAGAACCGACCAGGGCCTGGCGGCGGAGCCGTCCCCCCGCCGGAGTGGCTGGGCCAGAGGCGGCTCCTCCCGGGCGCAGCGGCCGCAGCAAAGCTCACCGCCCGGGCATACCCCGCCGCAGAGGACGCACCGGGGAGGAAAAACCAGGTCCAGCAGCTTTTCAGAACATCCCATCCTCTATGATCCTCCAGAGCATTTCCTTCAGGTTGGTGTACCGCCGGGTGCGGCGGTTGTTGCCCACCATCTCGGCCACGGTGGCCTTCTCCCCGGCCATGACCAGCAGCCGCCTCGCCCGGGTGACCCCGGTGTAGAGGAGGTTGCGGTAATGGAGCTTTGGGTGGCGCTGCATCAGGGGCATTACCACCGCCTCAAACTCGCTGCCCTGGCTCTTGTGGACAGTGATGGCGTAGGCATGCTCCAGCTGGTCGCTGTTTTCAAAATGATACTGGGCCACCTTGTCGTCAAACCGCACCAGGATGGCCTGGGAGGAGGGGTCGATCATGTCGATGACCCCGATGTCGCCGTTGAAGATGCCCATCCCCTCGTCCCCGTCGTCGGTGCGGTAAAGGATCTCGTAGTTATTGCGTATCTGCATCACCTTGTCCCCCTCCCGGAGGATGCGGCCCAAGGCACTGAGCTGGGATTTCTCCCGGGCGGGGGGGTTGAGCCGCTCCTGGAGGAGCCGGTTCAGCTCCCGGGTGCCCAGGGGGCCCTGCTTGCCGGGGACGATGACCTGGATATCCCACAGGGGGGAATAGCCATAACTCTTGGGCAGACGCCGGGCGCAGAGGTCCACCACCAGGGTCTGGGCCTGCTGGGCGCTGGCGGTGGGCAGGAAAAAGAGGTCGCTGTCCCGCCGGCTGAGGTCGGGGACTTCCCCCCGGACAATAGCGTGGGCACTGGTGACAATGAGGCTCTCGGCCGCCTGGCGGAATACCTGGCTCAGGTGGACGGTGGGCACGGCGTCGCTGGCAATAAGATCCCCCAGGATATTCCCGGCTCCCACCGATGGGAGCTGGTCGCTGTCCCCCACCATGATAAGCTTGGTGCTCATCCGCATCCCCCGGAGCAGGCTTTCCAGGATCAGGGTGTCCACCATGGACATCTCGTCCACAATGACGGCGTCCGCCTGGAGCGGGTTCCTCTCGTTGCGCTTAAAGGTGAGGGTGTCCTTCATGGGGTCCACCTCCAGCAGGCGGTGGATGGTCTTGGCCTCCCGCCCCGTCACCTCGGTCATCCGCTTGGCGGCGCGGCCGGTGGGGGCGCAGAGGGCCACCTTCAGCCCCTGGCGCTCCAGCAGGGCGATGATCCCGCCCATGGCGGTGGTCTTGCCGGTGCCGGGGCCGCCGGTGAGGATAAACAGAGGGCTCTGGACCGCCCCGCCGATGGCTTCCCGCTGGAGGCCGTCGTAGCGGATGCCCAGCTCCCCCTCCAGGGTGTCCAGCTCCCGGGAAAGGTCCCGCTTCTCCGGCGGGGAGATCTGCAGCATCATGGCCACCCGCCCGGCGATGTAGCTTTCGCCGCGGTAGAGGGGTTCCAGATAGACGTACTGCCGGGCCCCGTCCTGGAAAACGCAGAGGGTGCCGCTCTCCACCAGTTCCTCCAGCAGATCCTCCAGCTGATCCGCGGGCGCTTCCAGGAACGCGGACGCAAGGCCCAGCAGCTTCTCCCGGGGCAGGCAGACATGGCCGCTGCGGCTGTTGTGGCGGAGAATGTGCCACAGCCCGGCGGAAAGGCGGCGCTTGTCCTCCGGCAGGAC
Organism: Bacillota bacterium; assembly: GCA_023451415.1. GTDB lineage: Bacteria > Bacillota > Clostridia > Oscillospirales > Ruminococcaceae > Angelakisella. The sequence continues at coordinate 5,157 of JAEXZK010000092.1, forward strand.
GTCCAGGGT
>JAEXZK010000219.1 GCA_023451415.1 Bacillota bacterium
ATTGTACTGTTATCCAGACGGACTTGCCGTCAACATCATGTTAGGAGCTGATTGAGTGTCCATTTATACCGGATACAAATGTCCCGTGTGCGACCAGGTTTTTGCCGCCGGGGATGATGTTGTCGTCTGCCCCGAATGCGGAACCCCTCACCACAGGGCGTGCTATCAAAAAACCGGCCACTGTGCCAATGAGGAGGGCCATGCCTCGGGCAAGCAGTGGGAGCCCCGCCGGGAGGAAGCCGCGGCTCCCCACGACGGGGTCCATCCCGACGCCGGTTCCGGTGTGGTTGTCTGCGGCCGCTGCGGCTCCGATAATCCTCCCGGCAGCGTCAACTGCCAGGTGTGCGGCTACAGGCTGGAGGCTCAGGATGAGCAGAATCCCTACCGTCCGGTCTACCACCAGCCGCCTCAGGGACCGGGATACAGCCAGTACGGCCAGGGACAGGCCTCCGGCGGCTGGCAGGCGGGGCCCCAGCAGCAGGGCGCCTATCGCCCCGGGTCCCCCTATCCCTTTGTCATGCCCCAGGTAGATCTGATGGAGGAAATTGTCCCCGGGATCACCGCCAAGGAAATATGCGATTATGTCGGGCCAAACAACCTCACCTTCCTTTACAAGTTCAAGGCCATGGCCAAAATGGGCTCCTCTGTCAGCGTCAACTGGTGCGGCTTCCTGGGGTTTTTCTACTGCTTCTACCGCAAGATGTACAAGCTGGGCGCCATTTACCTGGCGGCTTTTATGGCGGTGATGGCCCCCTCTCTGGTGGTTGCCTCCCAGTATATGGCGGAAGTGATTGAAAAGACCGGCGGCTTCACCCTGGAGGCCCCCATGGTTGTCACCCCGGGCTATGTTAAGGTAGCCATTGCTTCTTTTGTCCTTTGGGGCGTGATGATCCTAAGCGCTATCATCAATACCCTCACCTTCAACCGGCTGTATATGAAGCACTGCTTCCGCAATATTCATGAGATCAAGACCAACGGCCGCTTTTCCACCGGCTCTTCCGACTACGTCTTTGCCTTGGCCCGCAGGGGCGGCGTCAATCTCAATGCCGTTCTCATCACCATGGCTGGTCTTTTTTTGGGCAACAATCTTATCAGCTTTATCCTGTCCATCTTTGCCAAATAGTGCCAGGCCCCGGCGCAAACCGCACGGGGCTTGTTTTTTCAAAATCCAAAATTTATTCAGAGAGGATTTATTTGTAAATGAAAGTTAGGAAAGCAGTCATCCCTGCCGCCGGACTGGGTACCCGGGTGCTTCCAGCCACCAAATCCATCCCCAAAGAGATGCTCCCCATCGTAGACCGTCCCGCCATCCACTACATTGTGGAAGAGGCCGTCAAATCCGGCATCACCGACATCCTTATCATCACCAGCCGGGGCAAATCCAGCCTGGAGGACTACTTTGACCGCGCTCCCGAGCTGGAATCCCGTCTCCTGGCCTCGGGCAAGGAGAGCCTTTATCAGGAAGTGGTTGCTGCAAGCAATTTGGCCAATATCCAATATATCCGCCAGAAGGAGCAAAAGGGCCTGGGGCACGCCGTCCTCTGTGCCAAAGAGTTTGTGGGGGACGAGCCCTTTGCCGTCCTTTACGGTGACGACGTCATTATCTCCCCTGAGGATTCTCCCGCCACCGGCGAGCTGGTCCACGCCTATGAGAAATACGGCAAGGGCGTGGTGGGCATCAAGGAGGTCACCGCCCAGCAGATTCTCAAATATTCTTCCCTGGCTGTCTCCCCCTTGGAGGATCGCGTCTTTGCGGTCACCGACATGGTGGAAAAACCCGCCCCGGATAAAATTCTCAGCCTCTATTCCATCCTGGGCCGCTGCGTACTGCCGCCGGAAATCTTTGATATCCTTGCCCAGACTCCCCCCGGCGCCGGAGGTGAGATCCAGCTTACCGACGCCATGCGCGTCCTGACGCAGACCAAGGGCATGACCGGCGTGGACTACCTGGGCAAGCGGTATGACATGGGCAATAAGCTTGGGATTATGCAGGCCTCGGTGGAGGTGGCTCTCAGCCATCCCGAAATTGGCGGGGATTTCCGCGACTATCTGAAAAACCTGGCAAAAACCCTCTAAACCGCGTTGACAAGCCGGGAAAGCCCTGCTATAATATACCTGTTATGCCCCCCGGGTACCTTCGGGCTGGGCTTAACTCCTTGCCCTGCCGGAAACCGGCAGAGCCTAATGTCCATAAGGAGGTGTAAAACTATGGCAAACACTACCGCCAGCTATGAAACTGTTATGATCGTCAGCACTAAGAATGGCGAAGAGGCTACCGCCGCTATCGTCGAGAAGTTCAAGAGCCTCATCGCTGAGCACGGTACTGTCGAGTCCGTTGACGAATGGGGCAAGCGCCGCCTCGCCTACGAGATCGACGACCAGAACGAGGGCTACTACGTCCTTGTGAACTTCCAGAGCGGCCCCGAGTTCCCCGCTGAGCTCGACCGTATCTACAAGATCACCGACGGCGTGATGCGCTCCCTCATCATCGCCAAAGAGTAAGGAGGAGGCAGCATGTTTAACAGAGCCATCCTCATCGGCAGGCTTACTGCCGATCCCGAGCTGCGGCAGACACCCAGCGGCGTCTCCGTGTGCAGCTTCTCTATTGCGGTGGACCGCCGGTTTTCCGGTCGGGACGCAGAGCGGAAGGCCGACTTCATCAACATTGTGACCTGGAGGCAGACCGCCGAGTTCGTTTCCCGTTACTTCCATAAGGGAGAGCCCATCGGCATTGAGGGGAGCATCCAGACCCGCAACTACGAGGACAAGCAGGGGAATAAGCGCACAGCCGTTGAAGTTGTTGCCGATAACGCCTTCTTCACCGGCAGCAAGGCCAGCTCTCAAGCGGCCGGCTCTGTCCCTCTGCCCACCGAAGCTCCTCCCGCCGCCGTCCCCTATCAGAGCGGCGCGGCCAGCGACTTCGAGGAAGTGGAGACCGATAATGATCTTCCCTTCTAAATTCTTTTGATCTTTTCAGTTTCATTTTTTGGTAAAGGAGGTTCGTTTCCATGGAGCGCAATGAAAGACCCGAGAGACCCCGCGACAGAAAGCCCCGCAGAAAGGTTTGCGCCTTCTGCGTAGATAAGATCGAGACCATCGATTATAAGGATGTCCCCCGCCTGCGGAGATACCTTTCCGAGAGAGCCAAGATCGTCCCCCGCAGAGTGACCGGCACCTGTGCCCGCCATCAGCGTCAGCTGACCGTGGCCATCAAGCGTGCCCGCCATCTGGCTCTTCTCCCCTACATCAGCGACTAAGCTTCGGCTTTCACTGAAAAAAGCCACCCTGTCGAATGGCAGGGGGGCTTTGAGTTTGTCAAAAGCTCCATAAGAGGCGCTTTATGCGGTTTTCCCTTGGGAAAACCGCATCTGCCAGTGGAGGATGAGAGCATCCTCTCATTGGGTAGCCCCCCTGGCAAAATCGCCCTCTTAATGAGGTCGATTTTAAGGTGCTGCTCCGCAGCGGAGCCCACAGAACAATCGGCTGAAAACCCAAGCCCCCGGTCAAAAGGCCGGGGGCTCTTGCGCGCTCAGGTTTATTTATCGGTGACCATTTCCTTGAGGGATGCCGCCAGGCCCGCCATACCCTGGATATTGCTGGGCACAATGATCTTGGTGGCTTTGCCGTCGGCCGCCTTGACAAAGCTCTCGTAAGCCTTAAGGGTCAGGACGGCGTCGGTAGGCGCCGCCTCATTGAGCATTTTCAGGGAGTCGGCCATGGCGCGGTTGACCATCTCAATAGCCTGGGCTTCACCCTGGGCCTCCCGGATCTTCTGCTCCTTGACAGCCTCGGCGCGGAGGATAGCAGCCTGCTTTTCTGCCTCGGCGTTGAGGATCTGGGATTCCTTGTTGCCCTCGGCGACCAGGATCTGGCTGCGCTTTTCACCCTCGGCTCGGAGGATGGACTCACGGCGCTCACGCTCGGCCTTCATCTCCTTATCCATGGCGTCCTGGATCTCTCTGGGCGGGATGATATTCTTCAGCTCCACCCGGTTTACCTTGATGCCCCACTTGTCGGTAGCCAGGTCCAGGGAGGCGGTGATCTTGGTATTGATGACGTCGCGGGAGGTAAGGGTGTGGTCCAGCTCCATATCGCCGATGATATTTCTCAGGGTAGTGGCGGTCAGGCTCTCGATGGCCAGCAGAGGCCGCTCCACGCCATAGGTATACAGCTTGGCGTCAGTAACCTGATAAAAGACGATGGTATCAATCTGAATGGTGACGTTATCCTTGGTGATAACCGGCTGAGGGGCAAAGTCCATGACCTGCTCCTTCAGGGAAATCTTCTTTGCCACCCGGTCCATAAT